>CAVJQK010000001.1:0-27299 GCA_963651795.1 Erysipelotrichaceae bacterium
ATATGCGCGAAGCGCATCCTGAATCGCATCAACGCATCAACGCATCCGCGCATCAACACACAAAAAAGCCCGAAACCTTTCGATTTCGAGCTTTTCTCTTGGTGACCCCGAAGGGATTCGAACCCCTGACACCTTGATTCGTAGTCAAGTGCTCTATCCAGACTGAGCTACGGAGCCACATGGCAGGGGCAGAGGGACTCAAACCCCCAACCAACGGTTTTGGAGACCGCTACTCTATCAATTGAGCTATGCCCCTAGGCCTACCTTTTCAGGTGACTCGTATATTCTACCAGAGCATACCACATTTTGCAAGTGAATTTTTATGCTTTTTCTTCGCCCAACTTCTCGGATACCGTTTCCGCCAATTTCTCCACAATAGCGCTTTCTTCGAAAATGATGTGGTCGACGCCGGCGTCTTTCAGAATCGCGGCGTCTTGGAAGAAACGGGTGCGCGCGAAGATGTCGATCTTCGGATTGATGTTCTTGGCCGCCATGGCCGCTTCGGCCGCGGGGCCGGTCGCGGGAATGGTGATAATGAAATATTTCGCCTTTTCAATGCCGGCGGCTTTGAGGACTTCCGTTTTCGTAATATCGCCGTAGACGGCGGCTTTACCTTCGCGTTCCAGCTCGCCGACGGTGTCGATATTCATTTCGAGAATGACGGAAAGAATGCCCGCTTTTTCGACGCTTTCGGCCGCCGCGCGCCCGGTGGGGCCGTAGCCGGCGATAATGGCAAATTTCTTTTCTTCATCGAGCATACGCGTCGCGGCGGATGTCGTTTCCGAAATTTCCGCCGTTTTCTTTTCGGCGCGGTGATTGAGGAAATGCCAGAGCGCCGGGTGCGATTTGGCGAGCGCGACCATTTTCGGCACGGCTTTCATGCAGAAAGGATTGAGCGCAATGGAAACGGAGGCGCACACGATGAGGACGCTGTAAATATTATCGGAAATAATGCCGAGCGAGAGCCCCGTCTGCGCGAGGATGAAGGAGAATTCACCGATCTGCGAAAGGCCGGCCGCAATAGTGAAAGCCGTTTCCGCCGTGCATCCCAATAAGGAAACGATGCCGACGGCGATGAAAGGTTTCACGCAAAGGACAATCATGAGCGAAAGCAGGATGATGAAAGGCTGCTCAATCAGGAAGGACGGGCGGAAAAGCATTCCGACGGAGAGGAAGAACAGGACGGCAAATGCATCGCGGAGCGGAATGAGCTCGGCGGCCGCCTGATGGCTGACTTTGCTCTTCCCGACGACCATCCCACCGAGGAAGGCGCCCAATGCGAAGGATGCGTCGAAGACGTAGGCGGCGAAAAGGGCCGTCAGAAACGCGGCGGAAAGGACCGTCAGCGTGAAAAGTTCATGAGAATGCGTGCGAAGAATCCGTTTCAAAAGCCAGGGGACGACGCGCCCGCCGACGACCATGACGAGGATCCAGAGCAGGACGAGTTTCACGACGGCCATTCCGACGGCCGTCAGAACGGTCATGGCGGAAATCGCTTCCCCGGATGCGAGTGCCGGCCCGATGGCGGGAAGGAGCACCAGCATGAGGACGGTGAAAATATCTTCGACGACGAGCCAACCGACGGCGACGGTCCCGGCGTATGTTTCCAAACGCCCGCAATCCGTCAAAACACGGAGGAGAACGACGGTACTGGCGACGGAAAGTCCCAGCCCGAGGAAAACGCCTTCGACCAAAGAGTAGCCGTCCAGCATGGAAACGATAATCCCGAAAGTCGCCGCGCCCACGCTTTGCGCAATGGCGCCCGGTATCGCAATGCCTTTCACGCTCATCAAATCTTCGGTATTGAAATGGAGCCCGACGCCGAACATCAATAGGATGATGCCCGCTTCGGACAAATTATTCGCAAGTTCCGCATCGGCGACGAATCCCGGCGTCAGGGGGCCGATGAGGAAACCGGCGGCCAGGTATCCGACGATGACGGACATGTGAAGTCTTTGGGCAATGTAGCCGAATACGAGCGCAATCCCGAATCCGACGGCCATTGTTTCCAAAAGAACGTAAGTACTGTGCATGTGTATCTCCTAAAATATGCTCCTTCTTATTCGCCCTTGACTTTGCCGGAGAGGCGGTCGAGGAGTTTGGCGCCGGCTTCTTTGGCGGCGGCTTTGACTTTATCCGTGGCTTCTTTCTTCTTCTTGGCTTCCTCGGCTTTTTTCTTTTCGGCCGCGCGTTTGGCTGCGGCTGCTTTGGCGGCGGCAATACGACTCGCGGTGGTATCGTTCATTGAAAAGGAGGTGACGGGCATATCGGCAACGGCTTCGCTCATGAAATCGCGCCAAATGGTCGCCGGTACAGTGCCGCCGGTGTATCCCGCGTTGCTTCCGGAGTCATCGCCGATCCAGACGGCGGCCACGACATCGGGGGTGTATCCGACGAACCAGGCATCGTGCTCGTTATCGGTGGTGCCGGTCTTACCCGCCATGGGGCGGCCGATGTACGCACCGCCGCCGGTCCCGGAAAGGACGGCATCCTGCAAAATGCTGTTGAGTTCCTGAACGGCTTCCGTTTCCAAAACCCGGCGCCCCGGCTCGGGCGTTTCATGATCTTCCAAAACGGTGCCGTTTCTGTCGAGTACTTTCACGACGGCATACGGTTCGACGACTTTTCCGTCATTGGCAAAGACGCCGAATGCTTTCGTCATATCCCAGAGCGTCACGCCGTAGGTGAGGCCGCCGATGGAGGCGGACAGGTTCACATCGGAGTATTCTCCTTCGGTGACGAGGGTGGAAATACCGCATGCTTTCGCCGTTTCTATAATTTTTCCCATACCGACGTCATTGGCGAGATTGACGGTCGGAATATTGAGGGAGTGCACGAGCGCGTCGTGGAGTGTCACTTCGTCGCTCGTCGTGCGATCGTAATTGCTGGGGGACCAGCCGTCGTCAAATTCTTTGGCTTGATTGGAAAGCGGGGTCGCGGAGCTGCGCCCGTTCGCCAGTGCGGTCACATAGGTGAAGGGTTTGAACGAGGAGCCCGGCTGACGCGTCATCTGGACGGCGCGGTTGAAATGGTCTTCGCCGCGGCCGCCGACCATGGCGAGAATTTTCCCGGTAGACGCTTCCATGGCAAGGAGCGCGCCCTGCGGCTGCGTGATTCCGTTTCCGTCTTTTACGCCTTCGGGCAAATCATTTTTCACGGCCGCTTCGGCTGCTTTTTGCATGTCGAGATCAAGGGTGGTGTAGACGCGGAGGCCTTCTTTGTACACCGTTTCCGCGCCGTATTTATCGGCGAGTTGCTGAATGATGTAGGAAGTGAAATACGACGCCGTCGCGCCGGTGCCGTCCGCACCCGGTTTGGCGAGGCCGAGATCCGCCTCTTTGGCCGCCGCCGCTTCGTCATCGGTGATGAAACCGTATTTGGCCATTTGGTCGAGGACGATGCCCTGGCGGTATTTCGCCGCTTCAATGCTGCGGAAAGGCGAATAGTAATTCGGACTGTTCGGGAGACCGGCCAGCATCGCGCATTGTGCGAGATTAAGGTCTTTCACGTCTTTATCGAAATAAACTTTGGCCGCCGTCTGCACACCGTAGCAGCCCTGGCCGAAATAAATCTGGTTCATGTACATCTGGAGAATTTCATCCTTCGTGTACTTGCTCTCGATTTCAAGCGCCAAAATGACTTCGAGCACTTTACGGCGAATGGTCTGCTCCTGCGTGAGGAACGCATTTCGCGCGAGCTGCTGGGTGATGGTGGAGCCGCCCTGGCCGGTCGCATTGCGATTGACGATATTGCTGAACGCCGCACGCATAATACCACGCGGATCGATACCGTGGTGATCGTAGAAACGAATGTCCTCGGCGGCAATAAAAGCGTTTTGCAAATTTTTCGGCACGACGGAAATATCGACGGGCAGGCGATCCTGCTCGGCGTGGACCGTCGTGACGAGGCGCCCTTTGCGATCGAAAATTTGCGAAGAGGCGTCCGGCGTCATCGTCTGGGACACATCGGGCAGTCCGCCCCATGTCGCAAACAGGCATCCGCCGAAAATGCCGCACAAAATAATCGCAAAAGCCACAAGAAGAATATAAATGAATTTTTTGAATTTGGAAGTCGTTTTCCGCGTCGCTCTCCGCTCCGCACGTCCCGAAGACTTTCGTACCATGATACCGGTCCTTTCGTTTCCCCACAGAAACCGAACAAAAGGAATATTCGTATTATTATATCACATATGAGGTGATATTTCTTTTTAGGAAACATTGACAAGAAAGGCATGCGGCATGAGGCATGGGGCATGAGCTTCAGGTGTCGCCCGCGGAAAACGGCCGGAAGCTTCTATGGCGCACCCGGCTAAACTCTAAATTCGGTTTCCCCTAAAAAAATTGACGCGCAAACCTTACATGGGTATAATATTTCCACGAAAGTATTTCCTTATTCCTATTCGGCGGAGGTGCGCCATGACATCGGGAAAAGAAGATTATCTGAAAGCGCTGTATTCCTTGGAGGATGACGGGCGCATCGTTTCCAATAAAGATTTGTCGGATATGCTGCAGGTCTCGGCGCCGTCCACATCCGAAATGATCGTGAAATTGCAAAAGGAAGGGTACATCGATTACCAAGCGTACAAGGGCTCGCGGCTGACGGAAAAAGGCCGCCGGGAAGCGGCGCGCATGATTCGCTACCACTGCCTTTGGGAAGTATTCCTCGTGCGGTGCCTCGGTTTCACGTGGAGCGAGGCGCATGCGGAAGCGCATCATTTGGAACATCATGTCTCGGAGGAAACGATTGACCGCCTGGACGATTTCCTGGATCATCCCGCCTATTGTCCGCACGGGACACCGATTCCCGCGACCGACGGGACGCACGCGCCGCAGAGCCGCCGCCGTCTCATCGATATGCAGGTGGGCGAGACGTCTTCCATCCGCTACTGCCGCGAAGATGCCGAGCTCATGGATTATTTGCAGCAGGCGGGGATCGAAATCGGCATGAATGTCTGCGTCACGGCCAAAGAGCCGTACGAAGGCCCGATCCGCTTCACGACGGAGGGCCGGGAATATTCGCTGAGCTACAAAGCAGCCGGCCAAGTTTTCGTGGACGAAGCATAAACAAAAAAAGTCGCATGACGAAATTGTCGTGCGACTTTTTTGTTGCGTATTTTTAGGAAACGAAAACCGTCACATGCTTCTTCCGATGGCGCCGAAGACGGGAAGCATGACGGTGAAAACGACGGCGGCGGTGAGCAAGCCGACGAAAAGCAAAAGAGCCGGTTCCATGACGGCTTTGAAACGATTCATGCGCTCTTCCGTTTCCTCGGTGAGCATACCGGCGGCTTCTTCCAAAAATTCGGGAAGGCGCCCGCTTTCGAGCCCGGCCGCGGTCATGTGCGTCAGAATGGGAAGCGTGAAATCGGCCGCTTCCAGCGCATCGCCGACGGGCATCCCGCTTTCATGCATGCGCCGTGCGTCTTCGATGCGGCGGACGGCTTCCGTATTTTCGGTGACAAGCGCGGCTTCCGTCAGCGCGTCGGATAAGGGCGCGCCGCTTTTCAAAAGGGCGGCCGCCGCGGTGCAAAAGCGTATTAAAAGGAGCCGTTTCACAAAACGGGATTTTAAAAGCAGGCGATGAAAAGCCGCACGTCCCGTTTCCGTCCGTATATAAAAGGAAAGACCCAAAGCGGAGAAAAGGAAAACGAGCAGCAGGTACGGCCCGTAGTTTCTCAAAAAGTTTCCCAAAGTGAGCGCCGCCCGCGTGACGGCGGGAAGGGGAATCCCCATCGAGTGGAAAAGGAGCGAAAAGGACGGCAGGATGACGGTCAAAATCAAAAGGAAAATCGTCAGTGCGAAGAGGAGCACAAAGAAGGGATAGGCGAGGGCGGCGGTGAATTTTTGGCGAAACAGACGCTCGCGCTCGTAATGCAGCGCCGCATGCCGCAATTGCTCGGGAAGGGTGCCGCTCATTTCGCCGATATCGATCATGGCGCAGAGGAATTCGGGAAATTCGCCGCTTTGCCGAAAGACGAGCGAAGTCGACGTGCCGTCGGCAATGGCGGAAACGAGCGAAAGGATGATGGGTTTCGTGCGCTTCGTGCCGTGCTCGGCCAAAATCGTAAGTGCTTTGGTGTGCGAAATGCCCGCTTCCAAAAGGGCGGCCCACTCGCGGCAGAAAATGACGAGGCGCTTGCGATTCCGAAAGGCACCGCGCGTCATCGTGCTTTCTTTTTTCTCTTCCAGGCTGATGATGTGCAAGTCTTTTTCGCGAAGTTTTTTCACGGCTTCTTCGCGCGAAGCGGCCAGAATCTCGGCCTCGGTCGGCGCGGCGCCGGTGCGGTAGACTTTGTAGTGATAAGTGTTCATGGGCGGTGAGAGTGCAGGGTGCAAAGTGCAAAGTGCAAAGTGCAAAGTGCAAAGTGCAAAAAGATATGAGTGAAAAGATATGAGAAGCGACACCTGAAGCGCATCCGCGCATCAACTCATCAACGCACAGCTTTTATAATCCGAGATCGGCCCTCAGAGCTTCTTCTTCTTCGGCGGAGAGGTGAGCGGTGCGGGTGTAGGCGTCGGCGGCCTGTCTCATGGTGCGCATGCCGCGGCCCATTTCCATGTATCCGATGAGCTGGGGATCGCGGCCTTCGCGGATGATATGCGCCGTGGCGGGAATATTGATTAAAATCTCGCGGAGGAGCACCGTTTCTTCCTCCCGATGCCACAACGTCTGCGCGGCGACGGTGCGGAGGACGGCGGCGAGCGTTTCACGGATTTCCTTTTCTTTTTCGGACGGAAACGCGTGTACAATGCGGCCGATGGCTTCCAATGCGCTGCGATTGTGCATGGTCGCGAGGACGAGATGCCCCGTCTCGGCGGCCGTGAGCGCGGCTTTCATCGTCTCGGAATCGCGTAGCTCTCCGATAACGATAATATCGGGATCTTCGCGGAGCGCGGCGCGCACGCCTTCGGCAAAATCGGAGACGTCCGTACCGATTTCACGCTGATGAATGAGCGCTTTTTCGGATGTGAACGCATATTCGGCCGGATCTTCGACGGTGACGATATGGCAGGGCTTATTTTGATTGATATCTTCAATGATATGCGCGAGCGTCGTCGTTTTCCCGGAGCCGGTCGGACCCGTCACGAGGACGAGACCGCTCGGATATTGTTTCACGTGAAACATCCAATCTTCATCCGGATCTTTCGGGAAATTTCCCGTTTCGGGCAGCAGCCGGAATGCGGCGCAACAAGTCCCGCCCGCGCGATAAATATGCAGGCGGAAACGATGCCCGCCCGCGGAAACGGCGGTATCGGCGGCGCCCGTTTCTTCCCAAATTTCTTTCTTTTCTTCGGAAAGGAGCGCCAAAGCGGCGGTGGGGAAGTCGGACATTTCCTCTTCCCAAATCCGCAATTTTCCGCAAAGGCGAATACGGACGGGGGCGCCTTCGGTCATGTGAATATCGGTCAGGCGCGGGAAGGCGGCCGCGGCGTCGGCCAAAGTTTCCAATACGGTTTTCATATCAATCTCCTTCGGAAATGCGGGCGGCGTCTTCTTCGGAAATGAGGCCTTCGGCGGCTTTTTGCCGTGCGGCGGCGGCCATGTCGGGCTGATGCCGGCGTTTCATTTCTTCGATGAAGGAAACGGGCGGCGCTTTTTCGCGTATTTTTTCACGGACGCGCTCGTCGACGGCCAGCATTTCGAAAATGCCGGTGCGGCCTCCGCCGTCGGACAGGCGGGCGAGGCGCTGGGAAATGAGCAAAGTGAGGGACGCCGCGAGAAGGTAGGGCGGGATGCCCATGTCAATGAGGCGAAGCGGCGCCTGAATGACGTTATTTGTATGCAAAGTCGAAAGGACGAGATGACCGGTGAGCGCGGCGTGAACGGCGATTTCGGCCGTTTCGCGGTCGCGGATTTCGCCGATCATGATGCAATCGGGATCCTGACGCACGAGAGCGCGGAGACCGCCCGCAAAGGTGAGACCGGCTTTTTCGTTCACCTGCACCTGCGTGATGCCACCGATTCTGTATTCGACGGGGTCCTCGATGGAAATGATATTGACGGCCGGTGTATTGATGAGTTTCATCGCCGTGTAGAGCGTGGACGTTTTGCCGGAGCCGGTGGGCCCCGTCGTCAAAATCATGCCGCTTTTCCGAAGAAGCGCCGCACGGAATGTTTCCTCCTGGACGGGGAGCATACCGAGGCGGTTTTCTTCGATGAAGGGAAGATTTCCCGACAAAATACGAATGACAATGGTCTCGCCCCACATGGAGGGAAGGGCGGAAATGCGAAGATCGTAGCGCTCTTTTCCGTCCGTATGACGGGCGGCGCCGTCCTGCGGAATGCGCATTTCGCCCACATTCATTCCGCCGATGACTTTGGCGCGGACGGCGAGATTTTTCACCATATCGGGCGCCAGACGCATAATTTCCGTCATTTCGCCGTCTTTCCGAATGCGGACGCGGACGTATGTTTCCTGCGGTTCGATATGAATATCGCTGGCGCCGGCGCGGATGGCACGGGCGCAAATGTCATTTAATGCGGCTTCGGCGGACGCATATCGGGTGATGTCCATGCTGTTTCCTCCCGTTTCAAAAAAGCCCCGAACGAATCGGAGCTTTTGCAAGGTAAAATCAAAGCATATCTTTTTTCCAGAGCAGCCAGGCGACGACGATCGTGACGAGGATGCCGAAGAGGACAAGATATAGGAAACCGAAAGGTTGATCGGCGAAAGGCACGGGGACATTGACGCCCCAAAGGCTGTAGATGAAAGTCGGCACGGCAAGCAAAATCGTCATGGACGTGAGGAATTTCATGATTTGCGCCAATCGATTGGAAATGATATAGGAGAACGAATCCATCATGGACATCAAAATCGTCGTGTAAATGCCGACCATTTCCAATGCCTGCTTATTTTCGATGATGACGTCTTCCAGTAAATCTTCGTCTTCTTCATACATTTTGAGAAGGCCGGAAAGCGTGCTCGTGCGCAGGCGCAGCAGGCGCTCCATGACATTTTCGTTTGCATGCAGCGCAAAGTTGAAGTACGTCAGAGATTTTTGCAATTCCAGCATCCGGAACAATTCCTTATTCCGCAGGGATTTGCGCACTTCGTCTTCGATGAGATCCGTCTTTTTATAAATTTGCTGCAGGTAATACAGGAAGGACGACGATGCCGTCGAAAGAATTTGAAAGAGGAAACGGGTTTTCTTGTACGTATGGAAAGCGATGCCGCTGTTCGTGAGGAATTTCCCGATGACAAGCGACTCTTCCAGGCAGACGGTGATGATGAAACGCCGCGTGATAAAAATGCCGACCGGCAATGCGTCGTATTCATCCTGCTCGAGCACGACCGGCGTATTGACGACGACGAAAACGTAATCGTCTTCCGTTTCCACGTGCGAACGTTCTTCACGGTCGAGGGCCGATTGAAGCACATCTGTCGGAATCCCGGAAATATCGGACAATTTTTCCAATTCTTCTTCCGTCGGCGCCGCGCAATTAATCCAAGATCCTTTTTCCGCCGTTTCCGGAGAAATTTCGCAAAGCACATGATTTTCGTCATGTTTGTACGCTCGTAGCATGATCCGCCTCCTTTCCCGTAATTTCTTTTTTTATTATATGGCCGTTTCCCGTTTTACGCAAGGAAACGAAAGGCGGCCTTTCCGGAAACGGCCGTCACCGTTTGCCGCGAAATCCGCCGTCGAAACGCGCCACAAATTCGATTTGATGGCGGTCAATGTATTGCGTCACCAGAAGAGCCGTCTGCGAAGGTTGGCGATTCGTCGTATTCACCACCAAATCCGCGCGCGGTTTCCACGATTCCCACTGATTTCTCATGCGGCGCACATACCCGTCCACATTCGTATAATCCATCGTGGGGCGCTTACCGATACGTTTGGAAACGCGCTCTGCCAGGCGAAACGGCCGCGCAATCAAAAGGACGACGAGCCCATACTCGGAAAGCAATTTGAATTTCTCTTCCGTCATGGGGAAATTTCCGCCCATGGCGATGACCGCTTCATGATAATAACGCACGTGATTGATGATATCCATCTCGGTCGCGGCAAAACGCGCCGGACCGACGCTGTCCCAATACGCGGCGATTTTCTTTCCCGTCAGCCGCTCCATGATTCGATCCGTATCCGCCAGCTGCCACTCCAGACCGTCCGCCAGAATTTTGGCGGCGCGGGACTTTCCCGTCCCCATCGGCCCGATTAAAACGATATTTCTTTTCCTCATTCGGTACCTCTGCCACGGTATGCCGTCAAATCCGCCTCAAAGCGAAGGTGATCCCCCTCGCGTACAATGCGGCGAAACTCGACCTGCATCCATCTTTCTTTTCCATGTATTATATCAAACATTTCAAGAAGCTGTGCAAAGTGTCCCGTACCGGAAACGGAAAGACGCAAAATCTCGCCGTGCGGCTTTTTCAAAGGCGGCGCCTCCCCGATTTTTTCGATCCGAATGCCGCGTCTTGTCATATCCGCGGCCGCTTCCGTCAAATCGGAAACCGTCGGATACAGAAACGAAGTCTCGGCGGGCGTTTCTTTGAAATTTTGAATCACTTCGTTTTCCCGCGCCGTCAAATCCGCCCGCTCGCGCACATCGGCCGCCGCGAAATGAAAATACACCGAGAGAAGAATCGCGGAAACGGAGAAACCGGCCAAGAGAATTTTTCTTTTATTTTCCATGGGACGCCTCCTTTTCCGCGCGGAGCTCAAATTGCAAAATCGGCGCCGCATCCGCCCGTTTCACCGATTCCCGCCGCACATTCATCTCCCAGGAAAGAGAGAGCAGCCGCGCCAACTCGCTCACGTCGCCCGCCTTCGAAGCCGTCCCGCGGATTTTAACGGTATCGCCGCCTTCGATCGCCGAAATCGTGACTCCGGCCGGAATCGTATCCGCCAGCGTCAATAATTTTCGCTGCCACTGCCCGCCCTCTTTAAAAAATTCCGCACATTCCCGCGCCTCGGCCACTCGCTCCGTCTCTTTCGCGCGCGCTTTCCGCATGGCCTCACGCTGCGGCGCCAGCGCTTCCCGCTGCGTGAGCGCCCTTCCCAATTCCATCCGCGCCGCCGCATATTCCGCGCCGAATCCGCACAAAAGGAGCGCCGCGAGCCCGGCCGCGCACACATAGGGCATGCTGTCCTTTCCGATTTTCGAAAAGAAATCCTTCGCCGCACCGCCGCGCGCCAAATCCGGCTCCTTTCCGCAAGAAGCGAGCGCCGACGCCGACGAAAAGAATAATTCCTTCTCCCATGTTTCACGTGAAACATCCGTTTCCGAAGGCCGCAAAAACGCATGCCACGCCGCGCGCGTTTCCGCATCGCAATCGGCTGTGGGAAACCAGGAAATTTCGGAAACGGTCTCCCGGATTTCTCCGAGCGTTTCCTCATCGCCCAAATCGAGGCGCCGCACCTCGTCCCATACATCGCCTTTTCGAATCAGTACACGCGCCGCTTTTTTGAAGCAGAGGCAAAAGGCCCCCACCTCTTCCCGCGCCGCACAAAACGCCGGCCGAATATGAGAAATCCGCATCCCCGCGGATTGCGCGGCCTCTTCCCAACGCGCGCAGACGGCCTCCGGCACCGCCGTCGCCAGCACCCGATACCCTTCCGGCGAATGCGAGACAACCGTGCTTGCCATCCGCGGCCGTTCCATACGGAAAAGGACATCCGCCTCCCAGGAAAGAGACGATTGCAAATCCTCTTCGGGCATATCGGGAAACGGCGCAAATGTCAGCCGAAATTCCGGCCACGTCACCATCACCGTCAAGTTTTCGGCGGAAAATCCCGCGGCACGCGCCGCCGCAAAGACCTCTTCGGGCGCAGCCGCATTCAAAAACGCATGCCGCAAAAATTTCCCGTCCGACACTTCACCGAAAAACGTAAATTCCCGCGCGGGAATACAGACCGTCACCGACTTGCTTCCGAAATTCCATCGCATCCTTACCACGTCTCCCGTTTATTTGTCACCGAACGCACAATGACGCCCGTTTCATCCGTTTCCACCGTCATTTGAATATACCGAAGCGATCCCGTCGACACTTTTTCGCCCCGCAGATCCGCGACGGGCCCGTCATCCTCATCCGTCCGGAGCACCACGCGGCACGCGGCATCTTCGCCCAAATCAAGCGTCACCGTGAGCGTTTCCTCCGGAAATCCGTTTCCCTTAATATATTCGAGCGCCCACACCGCGCCGCTTTCCGCCGCATATTGTGCCGTAAGCCCGTTTCGCCGCCCGGCCGCCGTCGCGGGCCCGACCGCCGCTCCGATGACGAGAGCGGATGCCACGGAAACGAGCGCCGCCATCGTCAAGAGAAGCCACAGCGCCATGAACCCGCGCCTATTCAAAATACTCACCCGTTTTCAAAAAATCGTACAGCGGAAGCACCGACGTTTCCGCCGAAAAACTTTCGCCCGATGTATGCGTCATCCGAAAGGAAACGGAAAGAAGCCCGCCCGGCTGCGTCGTAAAATACGCACTCCGCTCTCCGGGCACCACCCGATATTCCACCGGCGTCCCCGTATCCCCCGTGACGGGCTGCGAGCCGCCTTCATATACATGGAAACGCAGAATGGCGCCCGATACGGCAAAACGATACGTCTGCACGCCCGCGTTCGTCGATTTCCTTTTGAAAGAATACGAATCGGACGCCGCGCCTTCCGCCGAATTGCTTCTGTCTCTTGCGAAACGCACCGCCTCCGTCACGTACTCCGCCGCATACGCCGCATCCTCGCGCACACGAATCCGCCGCGAAAGTCCCGCCGCGATGCCGGCCGTTTCCGTAATCAAAGGAAACGCCGCCGCCGAGACGAGCGCCAGAATGCCGAGCGTCAAAAGCGCTTCCGTCATGAGAAATCCGCGCCGCTTCATTCCGTTTCCTCCGCACTTTCCCGTCCGACGAGGCAGGAAAACGACACGGTGTACCCCGTCCCATCTTCCACCGTGACGCGCACTTTTTTCATCGGAATGCCGGACACCGATTCGACAATCGTCTCCGTGCGCACGCGAAAATCGGTCCCGTTTCGGGAAACGGATGTCGGCACGGCGATCGTTTCCCCGAAACGCGCATTGTATTTCATCGTTTCCAAAGCATCTTCGGCCAAAAGGAGCGCCGTCTCTTCCCGCGCGGCCATGGCGTCATAGCGAAGCGCCGCACCCACGGCCGTCGCCGCCGCCCCCGCCAAAAGCAGCAGAAGGCAGACCGCGACATTCGCCCAAATCAGAAAAAATCCCCGTCTACCACGCATCTTCGACCCGAATCCTCCCCGTGTACATCGCCACCGTCACCCGTTTGGCGCGCGATTCATCCTCCGACATGACAATGAATTGATAATTCTTCGTTTCCGAAGGAAATCCGTTTTCGTCAAATTGCAAAAGAACCGTCTTCGGTGTGATCCGAATTCCCTCCGGAAGCCAACCGTGCGGCTCCGCCGCCTTCGGCCCGACAAAAGCATCATAACGCACACGCCCGTTTTCCTCGGCAAAAATAATCCGCCGAAATCGCGGCACGCTTCCCTTGCTCTTTTCGCCCGTTCGCGCTTCCGTCTGCGTGCGGCGAATGATGGAAATGATTTCTGTCGTCCCCGCTTCCATAAGGCGCTCTTTCTGCCAGCGCGAAAATTCGGGCACCGCAAAGGCGACCCCGATTCCCACAATAAAAGCGACGATGAGAAGCTCCCACAGCAGCATCCCCGGCCGCCGTTTCAAAAGAAAAGAAGCCAGGCGTCCCACAGCGATTCACCCCAAAAATACGACACGCCTCCGGAAAGGCAGAGAAACGGCGCAAAAGGCACGCCGTCCCGCCATTGTTTCACGTGAAACAAAAGAAGAAACATCCCGAAAAGTCCGCCCATGATAAAAGAAAGCCAAACGAAAACGGCGGAGGAAACGGGCGAAAGCCAGAGTGCAATCGCACCCGCCAGCCATACATCCCCGCTTCCCATCGCGCCGCGTACCGCTTTGTATAAAAATACGAAAAACAAAAAAACGATACCCGCGGCCGCAAAGTCTTCCGCGCGGCCCCAAAAAAGCCAACGCAAAACACCGAACGCCGCCAAAAGCATCGTTTCCCAATCCGAAATCAGGCCTCTCCGAATATCTTCGATTGCCGGCAATGCCAGCAGCATGCAAAAGAAAATTCCGAAGCCGGTTTCCGCCGTCATGTATCGTCGGTAGCCGTCCCGTAGGACGAATACGTCACACCTTTAAATGTGCAGGTCCATTCGCCGTCCGCCCCGGGCGTATATGTCAAATCATCCTGCGGCGGTTTCGGCACGGATTTCAGGAATCCGTTCGATTTGTCCGCCAATACTTCAAGCGAAGCAGGGTAGCTCCCTTTCTTCACGTAATACAGCTCGGCCGCCGCCCCGATGGTCGAAAGATCCGAGCGAATCCGGGCAATTTTCGCCTCATCCGTCGCCGTGATGAAATTCGGTATGGCAACCGCCGCCAAAATGCCGATAATGGCGACCACAATCATGAGTTCGATAAAAGTGAAGCCGCGACGGCAGCGGCGCATCCATTGTTTCCTCATGTGTTTCCCCCCTCCGTATCCAATCGGTCCGAACCGTTTCCTTTATTTCTACCTTTTTATTCTATACGAATTCGGGAAACACCGCAAGTCTATACGAATTCGGGAAACACCGCAAGCTATGAATCCGGATTTTATCCTTTCCGGTTCGTCCTCATTTGGCTTTCAATGAGGCTTCTCCGCATGCGAATTACGGATGCTGCCAGGAAGAAGCAGATCGCCGTCGACCAGAAAACGGACGCGTAGCCGCATTGCATGGCAAGGGCGCCGGAAGCGAAGGGCCCGGCCACGTTTCCCATCAGAGCGAAACTTTGCGCAAAGCCCAGGACGACGGTACGCCTGTCCGCCGGGACGGCCGCCGCGAGGATTGTATTCGCAATCGGCATGACGAGCCCCAAAGAGCAGCCGACGATGCCGCGCATGAGACCCAGAAGCGTCACGGTCGGCATGAGATATTGCAAAATGAAATTCACGCCCGTCACAATCGTCGCCCACATGATGATATTCGTCATGGAAAAACGTTCGGTGAGACGCGGTACGGTAATCGAAGCGCACACGCTGGTGCCGCCCGCGATGAAAATGACGACGCCCACAATGGAGGCGACGGCCATGGCATCACCGCCCATCATTTCTTTGATGTAGAGAGGCAAAATCGGGCCGATACCCGTCATGCCGAAATTGCACAAAAATTGCAGCATGACCATGAGGCACACGACCGGGTTTCTCAAAATGTAGCGCATTTGCGACCATGCGGAATCATGCGTACGCCCGCCTTCCGTTTTCTGATTCGGCAGGCAGACGAAAGCGCCGATGAGGCAGAGAATCGTCACAATTCCGAAAATCAGAAACGGCATCCGGTAGCCGAAAAGATCGGCAATGACCCCGCCGGCCAAAGGTCCGAACATGACGCCCATGACCATGGACGCCTGAAAAATGCCGAGCGCCCAAGGAAGTTTTTCCTTCGGCGTCGCATTCATCACAAGCGCCATCCCGACGGCCCCCGCACCGCCCGACACACCTTGGATAATGCGCAAAATCAAAAGTTCCGTCGGATTCTGCACGAAATACATCCACAGGACGACGAGCGCCAAAATGGCCGTCAAAATCAAAAGAACGGTTTTATGTCCGCGCCGATTGGCCTGCACCGCCCAAAACGGCGTCGCAAACGCGACAAAAAAAGGCGTCACGCCGGAAATAATCCCGGACATAAACGCCGCTTCCCCCGGATCCGATACACCGAGTTCCGACGTCAAAAAGAGCGGGATGAAAGACACCACCCCGATGATGGCAATCCCCGACCCGACCTGGAGAACGGCGATCGTCCACAAAATTCGTTTCCATACCGGCATATATTTCCTCACTTTCGGGCGCGATTTCGTCCGCCCGTTTCCGCTTTCGAAAAAATTCCGACTTCCCCTCGGAAAGAAGTGTCTCATTGTACTCATATATTTTTCATTTGTCAAATATTTCGGAAACATCGATTTTATGCCCCCGTTTCATTTGACACTTCATGATAATTTTTGTATGATAGTAAGGGAATATTTTCCGGAAACATCGCCCCACCCGAGGCGGTGTTTTTCATGTTTATACGAGATATACCGAAAATCCCCGCATTTCTTTTTCGGGAAAAGGAGCGGATAAATTGAAGAATTTTGATGTCATCATTATCGGTGCGGGCCCTGCCGGAATTTTCACGGCACTGGAACTGGCCGATACCGGGGCGGAAATTCTCATTGCGGAAAAAGGACACGATATCGACAAACGCATCGCACTCAATCGGGACCGCACGGCTCCCGCTGCCGATCGCCGCATGAATATCGTTTGCGGCTGGGGCGGCGCCGGTGCCTTTTCGGACGGAAAGCTCACGCTGACGACCGAGTACGGCGGCAATCTGGACGATTACATGAATAAAGGCGAGCTCGCCCGCCTCATTTCCTACGTGGATTCCGTCTATTGCCGATACGGCGGAGAAGGACGCAAAATTTACGGCGACGAGCACAAGGACGCGCTCCATGATTTGAAACGTCGCGCCGCCGCCGCCAATCTGGCATTCATCCCGGCGCGCATCCGCCATTTGGGGACGGACGTCAATTCGGAAATCCTCACGCACATGCGCGAAGCGCTGCCTTCCAATGTGACCGTTCTCGCCGATTGCCCCGTCGAAGACATCCTGATCGAAGACGGAAAAGCCCTCGGCATATCGGCCGGAGGGAAGACCTACCGCGCGAAATACCTCGTGGCGGCTCCCGGACGCGAAGGCGCGGAATGGTTTATGAAACAGGCGGCCAAGATCGGCCTTTCCACCACATCCAATGCCGTGGATATCGGCGTTCGCGTCGAAGCGCCGGCCGAAATTTACGAACCCATCACCGATATTTGCTACGAATCGAAACTCGTCTACTACAGCAAAAGTTTCGACGATCGCGTACGCACCTTCTGCATGAACCCCTACGGTTTTGTCGTCGCGGAAAATAACGACGGCCTCCAGACGGTGAACGGGCACAGTTTCGCCCATAAAAAGAGTGCGAATACGAACTTCGCGCTCCTGGTTTCCAAACAATTCACGAAACCTTTCAAAGAGCCGATTGCTTACGGCAAATATATCGCATCCCTGGCGAATATGCTGGGCGGCGGCCCCATCGTGCAGCGTCTGGGCGACCTTCTGGCCGGCCGGCGCACGACGGAAGAGCGATTGCGGCGCGGCATGGTCCGGCCCACACTGCCCTCGGCCACACCGGGCGACCTATCGCTTGTCCTGCCGTACCGATTCCTCGCCAATATCACGGAAATGTTCGAAGCGCTGGATCAAATCGTCCCCGGAGCGAATTCCCGCCACACCCTCCTCTACGGCGTGGAAGTGAAATTCTACTCCTCGCGCGTCGAATTATCCCAAAAATTAGAAACGAAAATCCCGAATTTCTTTGCCATCGGCGACGGTGCGGGCATCACGAGAGGCCTGGCGCAGGCTTCGGCCGCCGGCGTCGTCGTGGGCCGGGAAATTTGCGAAAGAGAAGGTAAACCGAAAGGAGATATTTAAATGATTCCGAGATACACACGCCCCGCCATGGAGAAAATTTGGAATGAAAGAAACGAATGGCAGACCATGCTCGATGTGGAAATTGCCGCCTGCGAAGCGAATGCAGAGCTCGGCCGCATTCCGAAAGAAGCCGTGGATGTCATTAAAGCCAAAGCCGATTTCGATGTGGACCGCATCCATGAAATCGACGCCGAAATCAATCACGACATCATTGCGTTTCTCACCTGCGTCGGCGAACATGTGGGCGACGAAGCCAAATACATCCACCTCGGCCTCACATCGACCGACGTGAAAGACACGGGCCTCAATGTGCAGATTAAGCAGGCCAGCGCCGTCATTTTGGACGATTTGGAAAAACTCGCCGAAGTGCTGAAACGCCGCGCCGTCGAATTCAAATACACGCCCACCATCGGGCGCACCCACGGCGTCCACGCCGAACCGACCACCTTCGGTCTCAAAATTCTCCTCTGGTATGCCGCGACCCTTCGCAATATCGACCGCATGAAACATGCCGCCGAAAATATGTGCGTCGGCAAACTCTCCGGCGCCGTCGGCACCTATGCGGATATCGATCCCTACGTCGAAGAATACGTCTGCCGCGCCATGGGACTTAAACGCGAAGACATCGCGACCCAAGTCGTCTGCCGCGACCATCACGCCGAATACATCACGACCCTGGGCGTCATTGCGGGCACCCTTTCCCAGATTGCCCTCGAAGTCCGGCACCTCCAGCGCACCGAAGTCCGCGAAGCGGAAGAATATTTCTCCCCGAAGCAAAAAGGCTCCAGCGCCATGCCGCACAAGAGAAACCCGGTCAAATCCGAACGCATTTGCGGCATGGCCCGCCTCATCCAGGGCTACAGCCTGCCGGCCTATGAAGACATGCCGCTTTGGCACGAACGCGACATTTCCCACTCCTCCGTCGAGCGCGTCATGATTCCGGACGCCACGACCGCCCTCGACTACATCCTCGATCAGACGACGAAACTCATCGACAAACTCCTCGTCTATCCGGAAAAAATGAAAGAAGACCTCATGATGACCGGCGGCCTCATTTACAGCCCGCGCATCCTCATCGCCCTCGTCGAAAAAGGCGCCTATCGCGACACCGCCTATCGATGGGTCCAGAGAAACGCCATGAAGCGCTGGCTCCAAGGCGAAGATTTCTACGAAAACCTCTGCCGCGACGAAGACATCGCCAAATACATGACACCGGAAGAAATCAAAGCCTGCTTCGACTACCGTCCGATGCTCACCCATGTCGACGAAATTTTCGCCCGTTTCGGCCTCTGAGTAAAAAGGCCGTTTTCGGCCGCTCATTCGTTGAAATTATGCTATAATAGAATGTACCTATTCACGTAAATTATACGGAAGGAAGAAACGAAATGGCTACAGCAATGGTCATCGGCGCCCAATGGGGCGACGAAGGAAAAGGCAAGATTGTAGATTACCTCGCGGCGAAAGCAGACGTTGTCGTCCGCTCCCAAGGCGGAAACAACGCGGGTCACACCGTCGTCACCGGCGGCAAAGCCTATCCGCTGCGTCTCATGCCCAGCGGCATCATGTATCCCGGCACCGTCTGCGTTGTCGGCACCGGCGTCGTCATCGATCCGAAAAGTTTCATCGAAGAAATGAGAAACCTGGAAGCCCAGGGCATCAATGTGGAAAACCTCCAAATTTCCACCCGCGCCCACATCGTCTTCCCGTATCACAACCGCCTCGATGAAGCGGAAGAATCCCGCAAAGGCGCCATGAAAATCGGCACGACGAAAAACGGCATCGGGCCCTGCTACGCCGATAAAATCAACCGCATCGGCATCCGCATCTGCGATCTGATGAATCCCGAAGTCTTCGCCGAAAAACTCAAATACAATGTCGCGCAGAAAAATATGATTTTAGAGAAACTCTACGGCATGGAAGGTTTCGATTACGAGACCATGCTGAAGGATTATCTCGGATATGCCGAAATCATTCGTCCCTTCGTCAAAGATACAAATTACACCGTCAATAAACTCATCGGCGAAGGCAAGAACGTCCTCTTCGAAGGCGCCCAGGCCGCCATGCTCGATTGCGACCACGGGACATATCCCTACGTCACGAGCTCGCACCCCATCGCCGGCGGTGCCTGCGTCGGTGCCGGCATCGGACCGCGCATGCTCCACAACATTTTCGGCGTCGTAAAAGCCTACAGCTCCCGCGTCGGCGAAGGCCCCTTCCCGACGGAACTTAAAAACGAAATCGGCGATCACATCCGCGACATCGCCCATGAATTCGGCACCGTGACCGGTCGCCCGCGCCGCATCGGCTGGCTCGACGCACGCGCCGTCCGTTACGCCGCCATGCTGAACAGCCTCGATTACATAGCCGTCACGCGCCTCGACATTCTGGATGACATGGATGAAATCAAAGTCTGCGTCGGCTACGAATACGAAGGAAAAGAACTCGAAGAATATCCGGCGGATCTCTCCCTTCTCGAAAAAGTCACCCCGATTTATCGCACATTCCAAGGCTGGAAAACAAAAATCAGCGGCATCCGCAAATATGAAGACCTTCCGGAAAAATGCCGTTTCTACCTGGAACAGATTTCCGAACTCATCGGCGTACCGCTCGGCATCGTAAGCGTCGGCCCCTCGCGTGAAGAAACCATCGTCCTGACCGAAGTATTCTGAGGAAACACAAAAGAGCATCTCATATGTGAGGTGCTCTTTTTTTGTGCGACATTATCTCATGCCACATGCCCCATGCCCCATGCCTCATGCCTTTGTTTTTTCTCTCAATTTCGCATTCCACAAATTCTCGTACAGATACGCCGCGCCGCGGAGGCCGCATTGAGGGAGATCCGTGAAAGAGACTTCATCGGGTGAGGGAAGGGCGATATGAAAAGCCGTGTACCGTTTCCCAAGGCGCGAGAGATGGCGCGTTTCATGGCTGCTTGAGAGCACGAGCCCGCCCGTCCAATTTTCGTAATCTTCTTTAATCGCCGCATCATCGCGAAGGACGATGCGGAGAATATCGGCCGCCGGCGCCTGCTTTTCACTTGCCGCTTGCAGATGCAATATCATCTTTGCCGTATCGGCCCACTCGCCGCGCACCGCTTCCGCGATACCGATTGCGTCCGAAGGCGGCGCGGAAATGAAAATTTCATCAAACCAAAGCGATCCCCAGAGCGATTCCAAATTATTTCCTTTTCGAAGAAGATAAGAAGACAATTTTTCGGCTTCTTCGGAAACGTCACCCAAAGATCCCGCGCCGAGCGTTTCCGAAATGCGCCTAAGCCATGACAGCGTCCCCTCCGTCCCGTAGGGAAGGCCTGCGGAGATATAGGGAATCCCGAATTCGCGCTCCATTTGCCGCGCGGCCGCAAGCCCCAATTCGTCCCGCACCACCACATTCAAAGCGGCGGAAGGCGCCCGCATGATATCATCCCAAGTGCTTCCCGCGCCCGGCATTGAAATAACCGAAATTCCCGCTTTCTCCAAAAGACGCCGTATTTCCGCCGCATCTTCGCGGCCTTTTTTATGCACCGTCGAAAGCCCCAGCACATTGACGGAGCCCGGAATCGTTTCCGCCGGTTTCATTTCTTTGACAACGCGCAAAAATGCCTCGGAATATCCGCCTTCGAAACTACCTTTCAACCCGCCGCCGCCTACCGCATAGACAGGCCACGGCAGATTCATTTCGCTCGCAATCCCCTCTACGTCGTCGCCCACAAGGCTCACGCTGCAATTGCTCGCGATAAAGACACGCTCCGGATGCGCCGTTTTTAAAATAAAATCAAAACCCGCACGCAGATCCGCCTCTGTCCCGTAGACGAGCGAATTCGGCCCCACCTGCGTGCACGCGAAGCGCTCCTGCGCCATCGGATTTTCATTATCCACATATTTCATCGCATAAAAATAGCACCAAAGAGGACCGTTCACCAGCGTGAAACTTCCCGGAATCGAATCGAAAAACGCCGACATTCCCGTCAGTGCGCACGTGCTTCCGTGATGGCACGCCGCTTCCCATTCACACCGTGACATAGGCCACGCCCCCTTTCTTTCCGTACCGACAAAGCAAACGATACATCGCACGAAGGAACAAAATTTCTCCCTCCGTCCCCGCCTGCGGCACCATCGGAATAAAAAGCTGCTTGGCCGGCGTTTCGAAAATTTCATTCGTCGTCAAAAGCACATCCGCCTCATCCATGATTTCTTTTCCCGCATCGGCCTCATAAAAAGGCACTTCGGGAAACGCAGCGCATTTTCCGCGGATTTCCGCTTTTTCCGCCTCCGTCAGATTGCCGTAAAAAACAATGCCCGACACGTTCATTTGCAAAATGGAAACAGATGCCAGCGTCTCGGCCGGATTGTACCATTTCGTGCTCCGCCCCGTCCCGATGACAAGTTTCTTTCCGCGCGTCACCGGCAAAATTGCCGCCGCGGCCGCCTCGATGCGTTTTGTTTCCGAAGCGATAATCTCCGCGCCTTTTTCCGGCACGCCGAGAAGTGCGGCCAATGCGGCCACCCAGTGCTTCGTTTCCGAAAATCCGATGGGATACACATCCCCCAATGTCCGGATGCCGTATTCGTCCTCCAATCGTTTCGCCAGTTTCAAAAGACCCGCCGACCGATCCGCCCCGCCCAATACGACGGAAAATTCGCAAGAGGAAATGTCGCCCCACTCCGCCGCGGGGACGTATCCCGGAAATTGATACGCCGCCGAAAGTCCGAAACGAGAAAGCAAGCGGCGGACTTCCGCCCCATATTGCCCCTCCGGCCCCATTTGATCGCCCAAGAGCAGCACACGTCCCGGCACTTTTTCGCGCTTTTCGAAGAAACGGGAAATGACAAGATTTGCCGTTTCATAATAGCCGTCCCCGTATTCGCCGCCCAAAAATCCGGCAAAAGGCATCGCGATGACGGGAATCCCGTGCCGCGCCTCGGCCTCTTTCGCCGCTTCTTCCACATCGTCTCCGATGACACCCGCCACGCACGACGTCACGACGAAAATGCAACGCGGGCGATACGTTTCCACGACATAAGAAATACAATCTTCCAATCGTCCGATGCCACCGAAAATACCGTCTTTTTCACGAAGATTCGAGGAAACGAGCGGCGCCGGCGTAAGCGAATCCGCCCCATTATCGGCAATGACGCGGAAACCGGAGCCCAGATCCATCGTCTGCCCCACATGCGCGCAGCCCAAGGGTCCGTGAAAAATGACGCAGCAGCCCGGACAAAAGGCGAGCGCCCGGTAAACGCCCACCATAGGGCAGCTGGACGATTTTGTTTTTGAAAGCAGCCATTTCGTCTTAAGTGCCATACGCTTCCGCCAGCCTTTCCAGCTCCTCAAACGCAAGCGGCGTCGGAATCGAAAGCGCCGTCCCATCCCAAATCTTTTGGGCAAGACTTCGATACACATCGGCCTGCGGCGCCTCGGGCGCATATTCCAAGACCGTCATTTTCCGATTTTCCGCCACATTCACGATGGGATCGCGCGGAATAAAGGAAACGAGATGCGTCCCGAGTCTTTCCGCAAATTCTTCCAACAGCTCTTTTTCACCGGGCACATTTCGACTGTTTCCGATAATCCCGGCCAAACGCACATCACCGCGCACTGCAAAGCGACGGATGCCTTTCGCGATATTATTGGCCGCATAGAGCGACATCAATTCGCCGGAAGAAACGATATAAATTTCCTTCGCGTACCCTTCTCGAATCGGCATGGCAAAACCACCGCAGACGACATCGCCCAGCACGTCGTAAATCGTCACATCCGCATCGGGCACGGCTTTTAATTTCTCCAAAAGTTCCAATGCGACGATAATCCCGCGCCCCGCGCATCCGACCCCGGGCTCAGGGCCTCCCGCTTCCGCGCAGGAAATTCCGTAAAATCCCGTGTGCACGATATCGGAAACGGAAATATCTTCGATCTCGCGCGTCCGCACCAAATCGAGCACCGTATCCTTGCAAATATGCCCGAGCAAAAGCCGTGTCGAATCGTTTTTCGGATCACACCCGATCTGGCAAACTTTTTTCCCGGAAAGCGCGAGTGCCGCCGAGACATGCGACGCCGTCGTCGATTTTCCGATCCCGCCCTTGCCGTAAAACGCAATCTTTTTCATCGTTTTCTCCTTTACTGCTACTATGTTTCTTTTCCTAATATTATAGCAGAATTAAAAATCGAGCAACATAAAGACAAATGCTGGGAGCAGGGAGCTAGGAGCTAGGAGCTAGGAGCTTTAAAGGAGCGCTGCGCGGCATTTTTATAATCGGCGCTTCGCGCCTCGCCGGCTTTGCCGGCATAAAACAGATTTGTCGCCGAAGGCGACACCTTTAAAAGCCGTTACCCGTTAGCCGTCAGCTATTGCACAAATGACACACAAAAAGGCTCGGGCAAAATGCAAAAGCGTTTTGCCCGAGCCCCATTTGCTCTAAATGGAATTATTCTTCTTCAATGCCCTCTTCTTCCAGCACTTTCGCACAGCGGGCGCAGAGATGCGGATGCTTGGAATCGGATCCGACCGTCGGATCGTGTTTCCAGCAGCGTTCGCATTTTTCGCGTGTGGCGGCCGCGACTGCGACTTTCACGGTACCCGCTTCATTGGAAACGGACGTTTCCGGTGCATGTTCCGTCCCGGAAACGAGCGTCACGGTGCTGACGATGCAGAAATCGGGAAGGAAATCTTTCATTTCGGCAAGCGCCTCGTAATCTTCACCGTCGGCGTAAACGGTGACATCGGCATCCAAAGCGTGCCCGATTTCTTTGGCGACGCGCGCTTCTTCGAGTGCTTTCGTGATGACGGAGCGGAGCGCCAGACGCTTATTCCAAGTTTCCTCAAGCGCCGTATCCAGATATTCCGGCTTCGCTTCCGGCCAATCCGCCAGATGGACGCTGGCTTCGCGATTCGTTGCGGCGGGGAGTGCCTGCCAGACTTCTTCGGCCGTGAAGGAAATGACCGGCGCCATGATGCGGACGAGTGTCGTCAGAATTTCGTACATGGCCGTCTGCGCGCTGCGGCGGGCGAGGCTGTCGGATTTTTCGGTGTAAAGACGATCTTTCAGGACGTCCAGATAAATGGCGGAGAGATCCACGGTGCAGAAATTGTGTACCGCATGATACATGACGTGGAATTGATATTCTTCCATCGCCGCGGTGACTTCTTCTTTCACGCGTTCGAGGCGAAGGAGCGCCCAGCGATCGAATTCCGTCATATCCGCATAGGCGACGGCATCCGTTTCCGGATTAAAATCGTAAAGATTGCCGAGGAGATAGCGGAATGTATTTCTGATTTTCCGATACACTTCGCTCATCGCTTTGATGATTTTATTGCCGAGACGCACGTCGCTCTGGTAATCGACGCTGGAAATCCAGAGGCGCAATACATCGGCGCCGAATTTGTCGATAATTTCCTGCGGCGCGACGACGTTTCCGACAGATTTGGACATTTTCCGTCCGTTTTCATCCATGGTGAAACCGTGCGTCAAAAGTGCCTGATACGGTGCGTGCCCATTCACGGCGACGCTCGTCAGAAGGGAGCTGTGGAACCAGCCGCGATGCTGATCGGCGCCTTCCAGATACATTTCGACCGGGTAATCCATATCCGGCGCTTGACGGCAAACGCCGTTCCACGTGGAGCCGGAGTCGAACCACACATCCATGATATCCGTTTCTTTTTTGAAATGCGTGCCGCCGCAATGCGGGCATTTGAAACCTTCGGGCAGAAGCTCTTCGGCCGTATGCGCCCACCAGGCGTCGGTGCTTTCTTTTTCGACCCATTTCATGACGGATTCGACGGATTCGTCGGTGATAATCGGTTTCCCGCATTCTTCGCAATAGAAGGCCGGAATCGGGACGCCCCAGCTTCTCTGGCGGGAAATGCACCAATCCTGGCGATCGCGAATCATATTGTAAAGACGGTCGTGGCCCCAAGCCGGGTAGAATTTCGTATCATCCACGGCTTTCAAAGCCGCTTCGCGGAATTGATTGATGGAGGCGAACCACTGGTCCGTCGCGCGGTAAATAATCGGTTCTTTGCAGCGCCAGCAATGCGCATATTGATGGTGGAGCGTCTTTTTGCCGAGGAGCATGCCCGCATGGGCGAGAGCCGCGATTTCTTTTCCTTCCGCATCCCAGGTGGAGAGGCCGACGAGATTTTCATCTTCGCAGGCGGCCGTCATGTTTCCTTTTTCATCGACGGGGCAGAGCGGATCCAAATGAAGGAGTCCTTTATTATTGTACGATTGTACGACTTCAAAGTCGTCGACGCCGTGGCCCGGTGCCGTATGAACGCAGCCCGTGCCGGCTTCCGTCGTGACATGGTTTCCGAGAAGAACATAGGACAGACGGTCGATAAGCGGATGACGGAACGTCGCGAGTTCCCATTCTTCACCCGTCATTTCGCGGCCGACGAGCTCATAATCTTTTACGCCGCAATCGGCCAGGGACGCTTCGTACAAATCTTTGCACATCAGATAGTACGCATCGGCTTCTTTATCGTGCACCCATACATACGTGAATTTCGGATTGACACAAATGGCAAGGTTCGCCGGAATGGTCCATGGCGTCGTCGTCCAAATGACGGCAAACAATTTTTCCTGCGGCACACCCACAGGTCCCAGACCCTTAATGTCAACGGCCGGGAATTTGACGTAAATAGAAGGAGATTTGCGATCCTTGTATTCAATTTCCGCTTCGGCCAGAGCCGTCTCGCAATGCGGACACCAATAGACAGCTTTCTTTCCTTTGTAAATATATCCTTTGGATGCCATTTTTCCGAAAACTTCCAGCTCGCACGCTTCCACCTTCGGATCGAATGTCACATACGGATGATCCCAATCACCTATGACACCCAGGCGAATAAAATCCTGTTTCTGAATTTCAATCCATTTTTTCGCATATGCCAAACATTTACGACGAAGTTCCAATGGCGTCATATTGGCGCGATCTTCGCCGGAGCTTTTCAGCACCGCATATTCGATCGGCAGCCCGTGCGTATCCCAGCCCGGCACATAATTCGCGTATTTGCCGCGCATCGCATGATATTTCACAATAATATCTTTAATCGTTTTATTCAAAGCGTGCCCGATGTGAATCGTGCCGTTCGCATATGGAGGCCCGTCGTGCAATACAAATTTCGGCGCACCGTTTCTTTTTTCCAAACGTTTATGATACAAATCCAAATCCTGCCAGAATTTCAAAAATCCCGGTTCCTTTTGCGGCAAATTACCGCGCATCGGAAAATCCGTCTGCGGCAAATGCAGCGTCTTGCTGTAATCCATGTCCCCAATCCTCCAAAAAAATATTTCAAAAAATCATCGGAAACAAAAAAAATCCCGCCCGTAAGGGGCGAGAAACTTTCCCGTGGTACCACCCTCATGACGCAAGCGCCACTCGGTACAGTTAACGATGTCCCGGCGGGGCATTTCCTCCCCGCATGCTCCGGAGTGATTCATTCGCGCATCCCGTACCCTCTTCCACCGCCCGAGGGCTCTCTATGCCGGTCCGACACACGAAACGTCTCCATCTCTGCAATATGGAATATATTATAAGAAATTCAAAGCCGCGTCAAGTGCCAAAATCACAAAAAGATGAAGAAACGGAACGTTTATGATATACTGTACATGAAAATTTTCCGTTTTTTCCCGATTTTAGAAAACAAAAAAGCGGAAACTTTGCGTCCATAGCTCAGCCGGATAGAGCAGCGGTTTCCTAAACCGCGTGTCGTGTGTTCGAATCACATTGGGCGCACCATACAAAGATCGTGAAAACCGTACAGTCATTTTTCACGGTCTTTTTTTT
>CAVJQK010000002.1:0-21394 GCA_963651795.1 Erysipelotrichaceae bacterium
GATACGCCGATTGTGTATGAATACAGCGGCAGTATCACGGCGTTGCAGGAAGTGCCGGTGCGGGCGCGCGTTTCCGGTACGGTCATGGAAAAGTACATCCAGGGCGGTGAGACGGTCACGGAAGGGCAGCCGCTTTTCCTGATTGATACGCGTCAATATCAATCGTCTTTGGTGGCGGCGCAGGCGTCCGCGGCGCAGGCCGGCGCTTCGTATCAGAACGGGCTCGTCGATTTGGAGCGTTATAAAATGCTCATCGGTTCGGGCGCCGTTTCGCAACAGGCGTACGACAATAAGGTGACGAGCGTCGAGCAGCTGAAAGCGGCGTACGATGCGGCGATCGCGCAGCAGCAAATCGCTTCGGATAATTTGTCCGATACGATTGTGCGCGCTCCGTTTTCCGGGAAATTGTCCATGGACGATGTGAATATCGGTACGTACGCGGCGGCGGGGACGACGGGTCTCGTCACGATTTCTTCGACGAATCCGGTGTACGTACAGTTTGATATGTCGGAAACGGAATATTTGGAAATGGCTCGTAAGAATACGAACCGCGAAAAATGGGGCGGCAATTTGAAACTGCGTCTCTCCGACGGGCAGATGTATTCGGAAACGGGTCATGTGGTGCAGGTCAATCCGGGTCTCACGAGCGGGCAGATGTCGCTTAAGGCGGCTTTCGATAATTCGCAGGGGCTTTTGGTGCCGGGCATGTACGGGACGATTGTTTCCGATGCGGAAGTGGCTTCCGATGTGCTCTTAATTCCGACGCAGGCGATTATTCAGCTTTTGAATCGGAATTTGGTCGATGTGGTTGAAGATGGGAAAGTCGTACAGAAAGCGATTGAAATCGGCGGGACGTACGGCATTTACACGATTGTGAAATCCGGCATTACGACGGAAGATGTCATCATTGTCGAAGGGCAGGGCAAAGTCCGTGCCGGACAGGCCGTCACGACGGAAGAAATCGCAAAAGACGCGCTGGCCGAAAAGATTACCTCGCAGAATAAAGACAGTAAATCGACGGGCAAGTAAGGAGGGGCTATGTCAAAATTCTTTATTAACCGCCCCGTATTTGCCATCGTAATCGCTTTGGTTATCACCATTGCGGGGTTCCTTTGTATGACGGTGCTTCCGGTGGACCGCTATCCGCAGATCACACCGACGCAGGTTTCCGTCCGGGCGAATTACCCCGGCGCGGATTCCGAAGTCGTGGAGCAGACGGTCGCGCAGGTCATCGAAAAGCAAGTCGTCAGTGTCGAGGGATTCGATAATATGAACTCGACATCCAATGCGGACGGTTCGTATTCGCTTTCCGTCCAATTCCTGGCGGGCACGGATCAGGATATGGCCGCCGTCCGCGTACAGAATGCGGTCGCGCAGGCCGATGCGTCTCTCCCGGATACGGTGCGTACGCTGGGCGTCACGACGCAGAAATCTTCGAGTGATACGGCGATGGTCCTTTCGCTCACTTCGCCGAACGATACGTTTGACAGCACGTTTTTGAAAAACTATTTCTCGATGAACTATGTCGACGAATTGAAAAATATCAAGGGCGTCGGCACGGTACAGGAATTCGGCGCGGACTACGCGATGCGCGTCTGGCTGGATCCGACGAAAATGTCGCAAAACGGCGTGACGGCCGCCGAAGTGCTGGCTGCGATTTCCGCGCAGAATACGCAGGTCGCCGCCGGTAATGTCGGCTCTCGTCCGACGGATGCCGATACATCCTTCCAATACACGATTTCCGTACACGGGCGTCTCGTTTCCGAGGAAGAATTCGGAAACATTGCGCTTCGCACGAATGCGGACGGCTCCGTGCTTCATCTGAAAGATGTCGCGCGCATTGAGCTCGATTCCAAAGAATACAACTTCATCGGTCTGGGCGACGGACACGATTCCACCGGTATCGGCATTTCGCTGACGACCGATGCGAACGCCATTGAAACGCTGGGTGCCATCAAAGATAAATTGGCGGAAGATGAAAAATCATTCCCGGCGGATATGAAACTCGATATCACCATCGATAATACCGAATTTATCAATGCGTCCATCAAAGAAGTACTTCATACTTTCGTCGAAGCCTTGATTCTGGTCGGTATCATCGTATATATCTTCCTGCAAAATTGGCGCTCGACTTTGATTCCGATGATTGCGGTGCCGGTTTCCTTGCTGGGTACCTTCGCTTCCTTCGTTCTTCTCAATTTCACCATCAATACGCTGACGCTCTTCGCGATGGTTCTGGCCATCGGGCTCGTCGTCGATGATGCCATTGTCGTCATCGAAGCCGTCGAATATGAAATGCGGTACAACAATTTGGGACCGCGTGAAGCGACGGTCGTCGCGATGGAAAAAGTACAGAGCCCGGTTATCGGCGTCGCAGCCGTTCTGGCCGCCGTCTTTATTCCGGTCGCCTTCCTCTCCGGCGTCATGGGGATTCTGTATCAGCAATTCGCACTGACGATTGCCGTTTCCGTCCTGATTTCCGCCTTCGTCGCACTGTCGCTCACTCCGACACTTTGCGTCATGCTTCTGAAAGAAGAAAAAGATCGTGCGGATAAAGGCCGGCTCGGACATTTCTTCGATAAATTCAATGACGGCTTCGACCGTATGATTGAAAAATACGGCGAAATTTTGACGAAACTCGGGCAGAAACTCGTCGTCCCGATCGGTTTCCTCGTCGGACTTTCCCTTTGCGCGGGCATCCTTTTCGTCAAACTTCCGACCGCCTTCATTCCGGCCGAAGATAACGGTTTCTTCCTCGTTTCCCTTTCCATGCCGGAAGGCTCGACGGCGAACCGTACCGATAAAGAAGTCCAAAAATACGTCAGTTATATTGCCGAGCAGCCCGGTGTTCTTCATACCTTCGGTCTGACCGGTGTCGATATTCTCTCCGGCGGTCAGAAACCGAGTGCCGGTACCGCATTCATTCGTCTGCAGCATTGGGACGATCGTACGACGCCGGAAACGCAGGTCGATTCCTATATCGGAAAATCTTTCGCTTACGGCGCGATGAATCCGAATATTTCCATCATCGCGATGAATCCGCCGCCTATTCCGGGGCTCGGCGCCTCCGGCGGTTTCACCGTTTACATCCAGAATAAAATCGGTGCTTCCACCGAAGAATTGTACGAAGTCACGTCGAAATTTCTCGCCGCGGCCAATCAGCGTCCGGAAATCGCGCAGGCTTACACCATGTTCCGCATGGATACGCCGGCTTACAATTACGATATCGACCGCGATAAAGCGGCTCGAAACGGCGTCAATGTCAGCGACATTTTCACGACGCTCCAGACGTATTACGGCGGCGTGCAGGTCAATGACTTCAATATTTACGGCAGAAACTTCAAAGTCGTGGCGCAGGCGGATACGGATTACCGCATGAGCCCGGCGGACAATAAATTCCTGACGGTCCGTGATTCCCAGGGAAACATGGTTCCGATCAGCAATTTCATCACGCCGAAGCAGACGAGCTCGGCGGCCGTCCTCACCCGTTTCAACAACTTCCCGGCCATTAAAGTCGGCGGCAGCAATGCGGACGGATATTCCTCCGGCGACGCACTGAATGCGCTGGAAGAAGTGGCGGCGGAAACGCTCCCGACCGGGTACGCGTACGTCTTTGCGGAAACGTCTCAGCAGGAAAAAGAAGCCGGAAACAAGACGGTGTACGCACTGATTCTCGGTATGCTCTTCGTCTTCCTGGCTCTGGCTGCATTGTATGAAAGCTGGAAGGTTCCGTTTACGGTGCTCTTCGGGATTCCGACGGGCTTCTTCGGGGCGGTACTTGCCGCGATGCTTTTCGGGGTTTATAACGATATTTATTTCCAGATCGGGCTGCTCGTCATCATCGGGCTGGCGGCCAAGAACGCAATTCTGATTGTCGAATATGCGAAAGTTCGTACCGATGCGGGCATGGAAGCACATCAGGCGGCCGTCGAAGCGGCGCAGATTCGTCTCCGCCCGATTCTCATGACGTCGCTTGCCTTCATTCTGGGTTGTATCCCGCTGGCGATTTCCGGCGGTGCCGGTGCCGGTGCCCGTAATGAAATGGGTATCACGGTCGTCTTCGGCACGCTCTCGGCGACGGTCTTCTCCGTCTTCCTGACGCCGATGCTTTTCATCGTCATCGAAAAATTGCATTGGGGTTCGCTGTTTAAGAGAAGCAAAGCATCCGAATAAAGGAAACTGAAAACTCCGCTCATATTGTTGAGCGGAGTTTTTTTGTGGAAAAAATTGAAAGCCTATAAGACTGTCAGACTAAAAGACGGAAAGACTGAAAGATTGAAAGACTTTTAAGCGGAACGCTGCGCGGCATTTTTTAGTCGGCGCTTCGCGCCTTGCCGCCTTCGGCGGCATAAAATATAATCGTTGCCGCAGGCAACACAAATTAAAAGTCTGACGTCTTACAGTCTTACAGTCTTACGTCTTACGCGCACTTTGCATTTCTGCACTTTTAAAACAGAATCGTCGCGAAGCGACATCTGAATTGCTGTTATGAAGTGACCTTTGTCAAGTAGTAAATTTACCCGGCTATGTCACATTGTTTTTTATACCGATGGCAGCTAATAGGAGCCTTGATTGACAGTTTTCCGGCATGTGGCCACTCTGTTATTCGTGGATTGGTTACCTACAGGCTAATGGTTCGCCGAGAGTCCTGCTATCTAATGGGGTGGATCACATTTTTATGTGCGCACATAGCAATTACGCAGATGACTCAAACCTTTTTTGTGATCACGGCTCCTGTTAGATGCCATCGGGTATATATGAAATTTTATCGGATATATGTGAAATTCTCGAATTGGTAAATTCTTGAATGTTGGAAATACTGTTTTTCTTGCGATAGTCTTTTTGGAACCTCAAGACGGAGATTCGTCAAGTTCTACCGGTTAGCATGGTTCTTGTCAATGAAACGAATTATCTGTATCTTGACGAAGCTTCGGATTGAGGTTGAACACGTGAAACGCTTGCGTTTTACGTGATGCTTACGCCTCGGTATACCGGCTCTATGTGATTTGTCATAAGCCCCCATACGAAACAGGCCAGTTCTCGTGCTATGGCAACTGTTGCAATATGTCGTTTCTTTCCGTTGAAGATTAATTTGTAATATTTTTTGCGAAGTCTTATGTTGGCTTTGTCTGCGTAGTTAATAATCTCTGTTGTATTTCCTTGTTGTCTGGATCGTAATTCTTTGGATTTGTGGCCGACCACACCACGACAAATTCCTTCCGATGATTCTATAAGGAGTCGCCGAAGATGGCTGTTTCCGCATTTTGTTATGCCGGTTCGGTGCGCGGATTCTCCGCTGGAGTGTTCTCCGGGGGCAAGGCCTAAGTATGCGGCATATGTGTTCCCTTTTTTGAAACGTTTGAAATCTCCGGTTTCTACAATGAGGGATAATGCCGTATGTGTTTTTATTCCGAGAAGGCATCCTAATTTCTTGACGTTTGCATAGTAATTCGGATCGGCGGCCAATTCTTCGATGCGTTTATCCAAACGTTCGATTAAACTGAAGAGTCTGTTGTATTCTGCCAAATATTCTTGGAGTGTTTCCAGTAACAGTTCGTCTTCAATTTCAAGTTTCCGTAACCATTTCAAGTGAGCGAGAGTCCATTTGGTACCGGAATAGACATGGCCGTGACGCATGCAAAAGGCGTTGATTTGTTGTTTCGTCTTTTTTAGGCTGATTTTCCTGGCGTCGCGCATGCGAATGTATTCTTTGACTGCGTTATCTTTCGGAGTCGGTACATGCACGGATCGGTAGCCGCCATAGGCCAAGCATTTGGCAATGCACAGCGCATCGCGAGCATCTGTTTTAACTCGTTTCCCGGGTTGTGTAAGCATGGTGGTGGGCGCTAAGATGGTACATTTTACGTGAGCAGCTGTGAGTTCGCGGTAAAGCGAATAGCCAAGACAGCCGGCTTCGTATCCACATTCAATGGAATAGGTATCTTGATTACCGAGTTTATTCTTGAGTTGTTCGATGAATTGCAGCACAGCTTTGCTATCTGCCGGTATTTTTTCGGCGGCGATTATTCTTTCTTCGGAAGAAACAGATGGTTCAATGACACACAAATTAAATGTTTTGCTATGGACATCCATCCCAATTTTGAGTATTCTATTCATAGTGACCTCCTTCTTTGTATGCGGTAATCCCGTTATTGCAGCTGCTGTGAATAGTATAACGGTAAATCCACGGTGCTACAAACAGGAGGTCACTTCATATTATCTAATTGCTAATTTTATTTAATGCGTCCCGCTGCGGTGCCGAGTCTTGCTTCGGCTTCCGTCACGAGCTCTTCTATGATTTCCGCCGTGGGCTGCGTCTTTGTCAGGCGATGGAGAGACATGCCGCAGAGAATGAAACCGTTTTCGATATCGCCTTCGGCGAGCGCTTTATACGTCGTGCCGACGGCCGCCGCATCGAGCTCGGCCTGCGTCGCACCCGTGCGTTCCATTTCGAGGAAACGGTCGCTCCATTTGTTTCTGAGCCCGCGCACTGTGTCCTTCGTCGTGAAACCGGTGACGACGGAATCCGTGTCAACCGCTTTCATGATGGTTTCCTTAATAATCGGGAGGATATGGCATTCGTCGGCGAGGAGGAAACGGGATCCGATTTGGACACCCGAAGCACCCATGACGAGCGCCGCCGCAATCGCGCGACCGTCCGCGATGCCGCCCGCCGCGATGACCGGAATTTCCACTTCCGGAATGACATTTTCCATGAGTGCCATCAGCGTCAGTTTCCCGTCGTGGCCGCCCGCTTCCATCCCTTCGATGACGAGAGCGTCCGCGCCTTTTTCCTGCACGCGCTTGGCGAGTTTCACATTCGGGACGACCGGGATGACTTTGATGCCGTGCGCTTGGAGCGGCTCGATGAAGGGGACGGGATTGCCGGCGCCGATCGTGACGAACGGCACTTTTTCATCGATGCAAACCTGCGCCACATCATCTTTATTCGGCGATTGGAGCATCAGATTCACGCCGAAAGATTTTTTCGTCGCATCTTTCACGGCGCGGATTTGCTCGCGCACATAATCGATTTCGACGCGCCCCGTCGCCAGCACCCCCGTGCCGCCCGCCGCGCACACGGCCGAGACGAGCGCCGCATCGGAAATATAGGCCATCGCGCCCTGAATAATCGGGTAGTCAATGTCCAAAAGTTTCGTGATTTTCGTATTCCACATGGTGACCTCCTTCGGAAACGAACGTGTGAAATGTTTCTGACCGATACAGTTTTTAGCTATAACTATTATATAAATTTTTCATTCCTTTGTAAATCCGCCGCCCGTATTCATTTTGAAAAAAGATAAATGTCGGAAATGGGAAAAAGAGAAATTTTTTATTTTCGGTGAGGTGATAAACGGGGGCGTTTGTGGTATACTTGTGATAAAGAAAATGTGTTCGTTTCCGAGCTGTGTTTTTTGAAATTTTTCGGTTTTTTGAAAAGATTTTTTGCCGGCTCGGTTGTTTTATGGGACGCGTGGGACAAAATTCAGCCCGCGGGATAAAAACGAGGTGATGGGCGTTGGAAGAAGATACGCTGATGTCGCTCTTGGCACCGGAAATGTTGCCGATAGCGGCGGAGCGTTTTGAAATTTTGCGTCACGTGGCGCTGGGGCAGCCGATTGGGCGCAGGCTTTTGGCGCTGCAGACGGGGCTTTCGGAGCGCGTGGTGCGCGGGCATGTGGAATCGATGGAAAAATCGGGAATTCTGAATGTCCAGCCGGTCGGCATCAGGCTCACGGCACGCGGGGAAAGTGTGCTGGCGCCGCTCTCGCGTTTCTTTTCGGAGCGTCCCGGTGCGGCGGAATTGGGCCGGCAGCTGGCGGAACTTTTGCACATGAAGCATGTCATCATGGTGTCGGGTGATACGGATGCGGATGAAAATGTGAAAAAACGCATCGGCCAGGAAGCGGCGCTCACGATGAGTCGGAATCTCAAGGACGGGCAGATTGTGGCGGTTTCCGGCGGGACGACGATGGCGGCGATGGCGGCGGCGCTTCCGCAGCTCGCTCTCGATGTGACAGTGGTGCCGGCGCGCGGCGGTTTCGGTGAAAATATCGAGTACCAGGCGAATACGGTCGCGGCGGTGACGGCACGAAAAATCGGCGGCAGTTATCGGATGCTGCACATTCCGGATGGATTTTCGCCGGAGCTCATCGATAGGGTGCGTCGGGAAACGCCGGAGCTTCGCGAGGTGGAAACTTTGATTCACCGCGCGGATATTTTGGCCATCGGGGTCGGCGAAGCAAATCGCATGGCGCAGCGGCATCAATTGGCGACGTCGCTCAAAAACAAATTGCTTCTGGAAGGCGCGGCCGGTGAGGCCATCGGCATTTACGCGGATATGAAGGGGCGGATTTTGTATCACATGAATAATGTGGGCATCACGCTCGAAGAATTGGGAAACATTCCGCTCGTGATCATCGCGGCGGGCGGCACGTCCAAAGGCGCGGCGATTCTCGCCATGGCGTCGGCCGGCGTCCGCGGCACGCTCATTACGGATGAAGGAGCGGCGAAAGAGATTATACGGTTAGCCGGGTCTTCATGATGCGTGCCGGGCTTTGAGCTGGTAGACATGAGACGGTCAGACGTGAGACGTGAGACGGCGCACAGCGCATAGCCTCAGCACTAATGTAGCAGTAAGTTTTTAAATACATATGTTTCTATTATTTTCTACGGGAGGAAGAAGAGAATGGCAACGAAAATTGGGATCAACGGTTTTGGGCGCATCGGGCGCCTCGTATTCCGCGACATGTGGAATCGCACGGACGAATTCGAGATTGTGGCGATCAACAATCCGACCGGTGCGGAAATGGCGGCGTATCTTTTGAAATACGATTCCGTCCACGGCACCTGGCCGCACGACATTAAAGTCGACGGCGACACGCTAGTGATTGACGGCAAGAGCGTCCACGTCTTCCACACGCGCGAAGCTTCGGAAGTCACCTGGGAAGATTTCGGTGCGCAGATTGTCATCGAATCGACGGGGAAACTCAAGAGCCACGACGAAGCGATGCAGCACGTACACGGGACGGTGAAAAAAGTCATCATCACGGCGCCCGGCAAAGACGACGATGCGACCCTTGTCGTCGGCGTCAATCACACGAATTACGATCCGGAAAAAGACACGATTATTTCCAATGCGTCCTGCACGACGAACTGCCTCGCGCCGGTCGCGAAAGTCATTCACGAAAAATTCGGCATCGTCCGCGGCCTCATGACGACGATTCATTCGTACACCAATGACCAGGCGATTCTGGAAAAAGCGCATAAAAAAGATCCGCGTCGCGGTCGTGCGGCGGCGGAAAATATGGTTCCGACTTCGACGGGCGCGGCGAAAGCCATGGGCATCGTCATTCCGGACCTCAAAGGGAAACTGAACGGACTCGCCATCCGCGTCCCCACGCCGGACGTTTCCTTGGTCGACCTTTCGTGCGAACTCGCGACGAATGTGACGAAGGAAGAACTCAATGCGGCGCTCAAAGATGCCGCCGAAGGTTCGCTCAAAGGCATTCTCGCCTACACGGATGAGCCGCTCGTTTCCAGAGATTTCGTCGGGACGAGCGTTTCCTCGACCGTCGACGGCGACCTCACGATGGTCATTGACGGAAACTTGGTGAAAGTCATCGCCTGGTACGACAATGAATGGGGTTATTCCTGCCGCATTTCGGATTTGACGGCGTATGTGGCTTCGAAAGGACTGTAATGATGAAACAAAGCATTTACGACCTCGATGTCAAAGGGAAAAAAGTATATGTCCGCGTCGATTACAATGTGCCGCATGAAGCGGACGGGACGATTAAGGACGATCGGAGAATCGCGGCGACGCTCCCGACGCTGAATTATTTGCTGGATCAGGGCGCGGCGCTCGTGATTACGAGCCACATGGGGCGTCCGAAAGGCGAAGTGAAACCGGAGCTCTCGCTCATTAAAGTGGCGGCGCATCTGGCGGAGCTTTTAGGTCGGCCCGTGCAATTTGCGAAAGATTGCATCGGTGAGGAAACGGCGGCCATGAAAGCCGCTTTGAAACCCGGCGAAGTGCTGCTCCTCGAAAACCTCCGTTTCCATAAAGAAGAAGAAAAGAACGATCCCGCTTTTGCGAAAGAGCTTATCGCCGGCTGCGACGCGGCGGTGAATGATGCGTTCGGCGTTTCGCATCGCGCGCACGCGTCCGTCGTCGGTGTCGGGAAACTGCTTTCCATGGTGGCGGGGCTTCTCCTCAAAAAGGAAATCGATTTCCTGGATCGCGTGATTTCCGCGCCGGAGCGTCCGTTTGCGGCTATTATCGGCGGGGCGAAAATCGGCGATAAAATTCATGTCATCGCCAATCTCATGGAAAAAGCGGATGTCATTTTAATCGGCGGCGGCATGGCGAATACGTTCGTCGCGGCCGAAGGTCATCACATGGGCAAATCGCTCATGGATCCGGACCGTTTCGATCTGGCGCGCGAACTTCGCGAAAAAGCGAAGAAACTGGGCGTCACGATGCTGCTTCCGGTCGATTTCACGGCGGGCGACGCGTTTGCGGCCGATGCGAATGTGAAAGTGCTGACGGCCGATGAATTCTCGGATCCGTGGATGGCGCTCGATATCGGCCCGAAGACGATTGAGCTCTATACGGAAACTTTGAAGAAAATGAAGACGGTCGTCTGGAACGGACCGATGGGCGTCTTTGAAATGGAACCGTTCTCGAAAGGGACGTTCACGGTGGCGAAAGTTTTGGCGGAAACGGACGCGACGACGGTGGTCGGCGGCGGCGAATCGGCCGAAGTGGTGGACAGCCTGGGCATCGAAGAAAAATTCTCCCACGTTTCCACGGGCGGCGGCGCATCACTGGAAATGCTGGAAGGCATGGTGCTTCCGGGCATCGCCGTCCTCGCGGATAAGGAGGAAGCGTGAGGCGCGCGCTCATTGCGGGCAATTGGAAAATGAACGGCACGGTTTCCGCGGCGGAAGATCTTTTGGAAGGAATTTCGAAAGTAGCCCTCCGCGAGGCCGAAATGCTCATTTGCCCGCCATTCACGGCGCTCATGCAAGCGGCGCCCGTTTGCGAAAAAACGGGCATCTCGCTCGGCGCGCAAAATGTATATCCGAAGACGTCCGGCGCCTTCACGGGGGAAATTTCTCCCGCGATGCTCTCGGAAATCGGATGCGCGTATTGCATCGTCGGCCATTCGGAGCGGCGGCAAATTTTGGGCGAGACGAGCGCATTCGTGAATGAAAAAGTGCGTGCTCTTTTGGAAACGGGCATTTCCCCGATTCTTTGCGTCGGGGAAACGGCCGAAGAACGCGCGGCCGAAAAGACGGAAGCCGTCATTGCCGAGGAACTCGAAGTGGGGCTGGCGAATGTTTCTAAAGAAGAAATAAGAAATATCGTCATCGCGTATGAGCCCATTTGGGCCATCGGGACGGGCGCGTCGGCGTCGGCCGAAGAGGCGGAGCGCGTGTGCCGTTTCATTCGTGATCTTTTGGAAACAAAATACGGCGACGCGGCGGCGGAGATTCGCATTCTCTACGGCGGTAGCGTGAACGGTAAAAATGCTTCCGATTTCTTTGCGAAAGAGGATATCGACGGCGCTTTGATCGGCGGCGCGAGCCTCAAAGCGGAAGAATTTATTTCTATTTATGAAAAGGCGTGAAAGGACAGGTATCATGGCAGACATTATTGATATCCATGCAAGAGAAATTTTGGATTCCAGAGGAAACCCGACGGTCGAAGTCGATATGCAGCTTGAAGACGGGACGTTCGCCCGCGCGGCGGTGCCCTCCGGCGCATCGACGGGGATGTATGAAGCGACGGAACTTCGCGACGGGGATGCGGATCGGTATCTCGGAAAAGGCGTGCTGCAGGCGGTCGAAAATGTGAATACGGAAATCGCCGATGCGGTCATCGGAATGGACGCATCCGATCAGCGCGGCATCGATCGTCTCATGATTGCATTGGACGGCACGGAAAATAAAAATCGTCTCGGCGCCAATGCCATCTTGGCGGTATCGCTTGCGGCGGCGCAGGCGGCGGCAGAATCCGCGGGTCTTCCGCTCTATCAATATCTCGGCGGCACAAATGCGTACACGCTTCCGGTCCCGATGATGAATATCATGAACGGCGGCGCGCATGCGGATAATAACGTCGATATTCAGGAATGCATGATTATGCCGGTCGGCGCGGCCGATTTCCGCGAAGGCCTCCGCATGGGCGCGGAAGTGTATCATGCGCTGAAAAACGTTCTCAAAGGAAAAGGACTTTCCACGGCGGTCGGCGATGAAGGCGGTTTCGCGCCGGATCTGCCGTCCAATGAAGCGGCCATCGAAGTCATTTGCGAGGCGATCGAAAAAGCCGGCTATCGTCCGGGCGAAGATATTGCGATGGCGCTCGACGTCGCGGCGTCCGAAATTTTGGGCGACGACGGTCTCTATCATTTGACCGGCGACCATACCGCCAAAGATGCGGAAGGCATGATTCGCTACTACCAGGGCCTCATCGAAAATTATCCGATTATTTCCATTGAAGACGGCCTCGGCGAAGAAGATTGGGACGGTTGGAAACTTCTGACCGGCGCGCTCGGCGGAAAAATCCAACTCGTCGGCGACGATCTTTTCGTCACGAATACGAAACGCCTCTCCCGCGGCATCCATGAAGGCGTCGCCAATTCTATTCTGATCAAAGTCAATCAGATCGGGACACTGACGGAAACATTCGAAGCTGTGGAAATGGCCAAACGCGCCGGCTACTCGGCCGTCATTTCGCACAGAAGCGGGGAAACGGAAGACACGACAATCGCCGATATCGCCGTCGCGCTGAATGCCGGCCAGATTAAGACGGGGGCTCCCGCTCGCACGGAACGCGTCGCGAAATACAATCAGCTCCTTCGCATCGAAGAAATGCTTGACACGAACGGCGTCTACGGCGACGGCCACATTCGCCACCTGCTGAGAAGACTCTTCTGAGCGTAAAGAGGAAAGAGGGAAGGGGCGTGCGCAGCGTTCGATTTCCGGACAAATAAAAAGACGAGACAAATTTTTTCAAAAAAGTTTGTCTCGTTTTTTTGTGCGGAAAATTTTTTCGGGAAACGGAGGAAACATATTCCCATGGTAGATTTGATAAAAATTTCCCAAAAATATTTTTCAAAAAGTGCGGATGGAAACAAAAAGTGTTATATGGGTATACGGTTTGACGGAGAAATTTTCGCGGGGGAAACGGAGGGGGATCGAGGCAAAAACGGCGAAAATTTCCCGAAAACGGGGCATGTCCAAATGTGAATTTCTTTGAAAAAACTTATTTTTTGATGAGAACTTGAGATTCCGAATTTTTTCCGAAAGCGAAATCCCGTTTCCCACAGTTTCATGCGAAAACGGAAAATTTTTCAAAATAAATATTTGACCGACGGAAGAAATATGTTATGATATATTCAGAATTTCTTAGAAAATACCAGCGCCGCATGAGAGCGGCGCGCACGGAAAAATAATAAAAACAATCGTGCGGGAAATTCACTTTGTACTTGCTATGTTATTTCCGGAGGGGCTTATGAGAAACTGTGTACTTATTGTCGAGAACGACAAAAGCGTCAGCCGTTTCCTGCAGACGAAATTGGAAGCGGACGGATTTACCGTGATGCAGGATACGACGGGCGAATCGGCTGTGGATATGGCCGGGCAGCGTCAAGTGGATATCATCGTGCTGGATCCCGATCCGCCGATGAAAAATGCGATGGAGCTCGTGCAGAATGTGCGCTCGATTTCGACGGTGCCGATTGTATTTATTTCCGAGGAAACGTCCGTCGATGTAAAAGTGGCCGTATTCGAAGCGGGTGCGGACGATTACATGACGAAACCGTATGCGACGAAAGAGCTCACGGCGCGTCTCAAAGCGCTGCTGCGCCGCCACGAAGAACCGATTATCGTCATCGACCCGGCTTTCACGATTCGCGATTTGTACATTTATCCGGATCGCCACGAAGTCCGCATCGGGGCCGATTACATCGATCTCACGAAGAAAGAATTCGATTTGCTCTTGTATTTGGTGAAAAATAAAAACCGCGTGCTGACCCGCGAGCAGATTTTGGAAGAAGTCTGGGGCTACGGCTATGTGGGAAACACGAATATCGTCGATGTGTACGTAAGGTATCTTCGCAGCAAAATCGATGAAAAATTCAATAAAAAATATATTCACACCGTTCGCGGCATCGGGTATGTGGTGCGCGATTGATGATTGCGGAAGTAATCGTCGTCGAGGGTAAATCGGACATTGACCGCGTGAGAATGGCGGTCGATGCCGATTGCATCGCGACGGAGGGATATACGCTGCGGCCGGCTGTGGTCGCGGCGATTTCGGCCGCGTATCAAAAACGCGGTCTTATCATTTTGACGGATCCGGACGGGCCGGGCGAACGCATTCGGAAACGGCTCGCCGCACTCTTTCCCGAAGCGAAGCACGCCTTTGTGCCGAAAGAGGAAGCGCGGACGGAGACGGATGTGGGCATTGAAGATGCGTCGCCGGAAGCGATACGCCGCGCCCTTTCCAAAGCGCATGCGGCCGTCAAAGAGGAAACGGAAATTTTCACCGTTTCCGATATGTTGCGCGTCGGACTTATCGGCGATGCGGAGGCGGCAAAGAAGCGCGATGCGCTGGGCGCCGTGCTCGGCATCGGTTACGGAAACGCGCGCACGTTTCTGAAACGTCTGAATCGTTTCGGCATCACGCGCGAAGAATGGGAAGACGCATTACGGGGGATTTCATCATGATGGAAGTCGAACTCGCAAGCCGGGAAGCGGTGCAATACATTGTGCGCCGTTTCAATATTCGGATGAAACATAAATTGGGGCAAAATTTCCTGATTCGGCCCGAAGTCGTGAAGAAAATCGCCGCGGCGGCCGAGCTTGCGCCGGGGATGCCAGTCATGGAAATCGGGCCCGGCATCGGGACGCTGACGCAGGGGCTCGCGCGGACGGGCGCCGAAGTCACGGCGTTTGAAATCGATGAAAGTTTGCGCGATGTGCTTTCGCATACGCTGGAGCCCTATCCGAATGTGCATATCATTTTCGAAGATGTGCTCAAAGCGAATCTGCCCGAAATTTTGGCGGGGCGCGAATGGCATGCGGCGGCGAATTTGCCGTATTACATCACGACGCCCGTCTTGCTCTATCTCGTCCAATCGGAGCTCCCGATTTCCCTTTTCGTTTTCATGATGCAAAAAGAAGTCGCGGATCGGATTTTGGCGGAGCCGGGCACGCGCGATTACGGCATGCTCACCATCGGCGTCGGATATTACTGCACGGCCGAGCGCGTGATGAATATCGAGCCGGCGGCTTTCATTCCGCGGCCGGGCGTGACGTCCACCGTCGTCAAATTGCGGCGCCGTGAGAAACCGGCCGTCGCGGTGAAAAACGAAAAGAAATTTTTCGCGCTCGTGAAAATGGGATTCGGGCAGCGGCGCAAAGTTTTCACAAACGCGATGAAAAACGGCGGCATCGATGCCGCGCTCATTCCGAAAATTTTGGAAACGGCGGACATCGACGGCACACGCCGCGGTGAAACATTCTCCATGGAAGAATACGCGCGCCTGGCGGACGCTTGGGAAGAAATTAGCAATTAGCAATTAGCAATTAGCAATTCAGGTGTCGCCTGCGGCGACATATTTTATAAATATGCGCGGAGCGCATCCTGAAGCCCATTCCCCATTCCCCATTCCTCATGCCTTTGCACAAAGCAAAACATGCTTATGTTAGAAAAAGTTGAAGGAGGTTCATTATGACAGATGTCGAAAAATTGGCCGAGCTCATTCGGTCGCATCACAGAATCGTATTTTTCGGCGGCGCCGGCGTTTCCACGGAATCTGCCATTCCCGATTTTCGCGGGAAAGACGGACTGTACCGTCAGAAGACGGACCTCCCCTGGACGCCCGAAGAAATGCTCTCGCACCATTTCTACGCCGAGCATCCCGTAGAATTTTACACATTATATAAAGAGCACGAAGGCGTGATGCTGGAAGCCAAGCCGAATCGCGCGCATTATGCGTTGGCCGAGCTGGAGAAACGGGGGAAACTTACCGCCGTCGTCACGCAAAATATCGACGGACTCCATCAAAAAGCCGGAAGCCGCGTCGTGTGGGAACTTCACGGCTCCGTTCTCCGGAATATTTGCCAAAATTGCGGCAAAATCGTCGGCATGGAAGAATTTCTGGAACTCTGCAATCCTATTCCGCGCTGCCCCGATTGCGGCGGCATTTTGAAACCGGACGTCGTCCTCTACGAAGAAGGCCTCGACGGTGACGTCATCGACGGCGCGCTCGATGCCATTCGGCAGGCGGACATGCTTATCATCGGCGGCACCAGCCTCGTCGTCTATCCGGCCGCCGGTTTCATCGATTATTTCCGCGGCGATGCGCTCATCCTCATCAATCGGGATCCCACGCCGCGCGATAAAGCGTGCACCCTTGTCTTCCGCGAAAGCGTCGGCGAAGTGCTCGAAAAAGCCGTGGCGCTTTCGGGAGGCGAAGCTTGAGGAAACTTTTCATCGCGCTCGCCTTGGCGGCATGCATCGGCGGTGCGGCCGCGGCGAAAGTGACGGACGAGCAAATCGCCCTGGGTGGGATTACCATCGGCAGCACCGAAGCGTACGTGCGGCAGACATACGGCCCGCCGAAACGCATCGAGCGCAGTTTCTTTGCGCCGCGCAATCAATTCATCCGCGATTATCAATACGGCGAATCGTTTCTCGTTTCTGTTTTGGAAACAGACGGCACCGTCTTCCGCATGATGTCCATGGGGCAGAAAAACGGCATCGCGACACCCGCCGGTGTCAAAGTCGGCGACCCTTTCACCGACGTCATTTCGAAATACGGCTACCCGGACCTCCGCCAAATCGACGGCGAGACGGATTACTACTGGTACTTCGGCGAAGGAGAAAAAGGAAACCTCGTCTTCCACATCAGCTACGGAAAAGTCACCGGCATCGTCTGCGGGAAAAAATAAGTGCAAGGCGCCTTCGGGCGCCTTTTTGCGTGCTCGGCTTCGTGCGACATATGTGCCGGGGCAGGGAGCTTGGAGCTTGGAGCTTGGAGCTTTAATCGGTGCGCTGCGCGGCATTTTTTAATCGCTCGCTTTGCTCGTTCGCCGCCTTCGGCGGCATAAAACAGGATTGTCGCCGAAGGCGACACCTCTCATCGATTAGCGAAGCGATATCGATGCCATATAAAAATCATGCGCGGAGCGCATCCTCTTAAAGCTCCTAGCTCCCGGCTCCCGGCTCCTAGCTTTCTCTCTTATGTAGCACTAAAGCCTTATGTGCTATAATGTGACATAAACCTATTTCGGAGGAAAGTATGAAAAAAGTTGTCGTCGCCATGTCGGGCGGCGTGGATTCCACGCTGGTCGCACGGCTGCTCATAGAAGCGGGGTATGACGTCTGCGGCGCCACGATGCGCGTCTACGACGGGCAGGACGTGTCCGACGCGGAAAAAATGGCCGCCTTTCTCGGCATTCCGCATCGCGTGATGGATTGCCGGGACATGTTTCAAAAAATCGTCATTTCCGATTTCGTCGATTCCTACGCGCGCGGCCTCACCCCCAATCCCTGCATGATTTGCGATTTCCATATTAAATTCGGCGCCTTTTATGAAACGATGCGCGAAGCCTTTGCCGCGGATTATTTCGCGACGGGGCATTACGCGAGGATTGTCTACGACGAAACGCGCGGCCGCTATGAAGTGCGAAAAGGATCTGATTTATCGAAAGACCAATCGTACATGATGTACCATTTGACGCAAGAGCAGTTGGCGCATATTCTGTTTCCGCTGGGACGCACGGAGAAAAAGAATACGCGGAAAATGGCGGAAGAGCGCGGGCTCCCCGTCGCGCACAAAGCCGAGAGCCAGGACATCTGTTTCCTTTCGGCGGAGCGTTCGTATACGGATTTTTTGGAGAAACGGGCGCCCGATATTTTGAAACCGGGCGATATCGTCGATACGGAAGGGCGCGTTCTCGGCCGGCACGCGGGGCTCGCGCGATACACAATCGGGCAGCGAAAAGGCCTCGGCGTCCACGCGCCGTATCCGCTCTACGTTCTCCGCCTCGATGCGAAAAAGAATCGCGTCGTTGTCGGGAAAAACGAAGAACTTTTCCGGGCGCACCTCACGGCGGACCGCCTCGATTTCACGGACGGCGCCCCGCCCTCGGATCGCTTTACCTGTGAGGCAAAAATCCGCTACGGCATCCGCACGGAAAAATGCGAAGTGGAAATGGAAGGAAACCGCGCCCAAGTCACCTTCGCCAATCCCCAACGCGCCGTCACCCCCGGACAATCCGTCGTTTTCTACGAAGACGATCGGCTGATTGGCGGCGGAATAATTTTGAAATGAGACTTCAGACTGTCAGACGTCAGACGTCAGACACCGGATATAAAAAATTCTCGCCGTAGGCGACACCTTTAAAAAGTCTTAAGTCTTATCGTCTGTCAGTCTGACGTCTTGCGCACACATGTCGCACTCGGCAGATTTCACATAAAGGAGCACTAATTATGCCATCCACCTGGCTTCTAATCTTTCTGGCACTCATGGGATCGAACATTTTAATCGGATTCCTGCCGTACTCGATCATTATCCCCGGCATCATCCTCGTGAACCTCGGCGTGCTGGCCGTTTCCTATTTCATTTTCCGCCGCGATCCCTTCGTGGATTTGCGCGCGAATATGCTGTTCATGCTCGGGCTCACCGTCATCAATATCATGACCGATTTGGGCATGATGAGCTACACCATGTCCTGGATCGCGTTCGGCGCGCTCCTCGTCTGGTCCTGGTCCGGAGGGGGGCGGAGCCGTTGAAAAGCAGAAATGAACGCACGGCCGATTTCATTTTGGCCGCCTCATTTGTGCTGTGCCTTGCGGCGGTGCCCTTCTCGGACACGGCGGCCGGCGGTTTTCTGTTTCATACGGCGCTCGCGGCGACGGTCGGCGGAGCGGCCGATTGGTTTGCCGTGCATTCCCTTTTTCGGAAACCGCTCGGCATTCCTTTCCGCACCGAGCTCATCCCGAAAAGCCGTGACAAAATCATCCGCATGGCGCGCGAGATGATGACAAAAGAATTGTTCACGCCGCCCCGCCTCTATCACATGCTGAAAGCGCACTCGCCCTCCGCCGGCGCGCAAATCTGGCTTTCGGAGCATCGCGATGAGGTGCGGGCGCTTTTTGCGTGCGCGGCGAACATGTGGCTCGCCTCATCCGCGATGAAAGAGCTCGCGGAAGCGGGGGAGGAAACGGCGGAAACCGCGATACGCCGCGAAGATTGGGCGCTCTTCGTATCGCGCACTCTTTGCGAAAAAGAAAAAGAAATTCTCGCCCGCCCGCTCTTCTCCTCCGTCGGCCGCGCGGCGCAGGATTTCCTGCGGGAAGCCCTCACGGATGAGACCGTTTCCGGCATTTACGAAAAAGCGTGGGACACTTACGAAAAAGGCGGGCACGGCCGCGCGATGCTGCGCTCCCTATTGGCGTCCCAGCTCGGCCTCACCGACGAAAAAGCCGTGAGCCTCATTCAGGAAAAAGCGATGCAATTCGCCGCCGATTTCGAAAATCCAGAAAGCGCCGTTTCCCGAAAAATTTCGGAAGCCTACGGAAACTTTGCGAAACGCCTCGCCGAAGACGAAATCTTCCGCGAAAAAGCAAACAAAAAAATCTCCGCCGCCGTTCTCTCGCTTTGGAAAGAAAAGGGACGCGAGATTCTCGCACGTAATTGGGACGAAAAGAAAGAAGACGCCGCCGGGAAAATCGCGGACGCCGCCCTTTCGCGCCTTACGGCATCTTTTGAAAATCCGGAAATCCGGCGCCGGATCGATCGCTGGATTTTGCTCCAAATTTTCCCGCTCCTGCCGCAGGTTTCCGAAGCCGTCGGAGACTCCGCCGTGGACGCACTTTCCGCCTATTCCGGTCGCGACATGGCTGAAATCGCCGAGCGCGGCGTGTGGCACGACCTCCAAATGATACGCATCAACGGCTCCATGATCGGCGCACTTTTGGGCGGCGTTTCCTATCTCGCCTTTTATATCACGACGGGAGGCGGCCTATGAATCGCATGAAAATCGCAAACGGCCTCTTCGCCCTCTCCGCCGTCCTCTTCGCGCTCGCCTTTTCCTACCGCCTGACGCACGAGACCGCCGCGGCCTCCGTCCTCTACTTCCTCACCCAATCCGCCTTCATCGGCTGCGCGGCCGATTGGTTTGCCGTGAGCGCCCTCTTTCGGAAACCGCTCGGATTTCCCTTCCACACCGCGCTCATTCCGCGCCACCGCGGCCGCATTATCGCCGGCATCCGCCGCATGACCGAAGAAAAACTCCTGCGCCCCGCGCTTTGGGATGCCCTTTTTGAAACATTTTCCGTCTCCCGCTGGCTTTCCGATTATCTGGAAACGAAAACCGGCCGCGAAGTCACGGCGCGTATCGCCGAAGACGTGAAAAACGCCGCCGAAGACTACGCGAAACATCACGCAGGCGTTTGGGCGGAAGCGGTCGCGCGCGGCGTTTCCCATCAGGCGGAAACGATGGCCCGCCGGCTCCCCGCACTTTTGACCGAAGAGGGACGAACAGAAAAACGCCTCGCCGAGCTCCTCGCCGCCGCCGCAAAATTTTCGGAAACGGAAGACGCCCATCGCCGCGCTTCCCATGCGCTCCGCGATTTCACTGAGACGCAAAAAGGAAATCCCCTCGTCGCCATGGCGATTTCCATGGGAGAAGCGATGGGACTCATCGATTACGACGACATGGCCCGCGCCCTCTGCGCCGCCGCCCGCGAAAAAATCGAAGCGTGGCAAAAGACCGATTCCGCCGAATTCAAAATGATTTCCGCGCATTTCGGAAACGCCCTCGCCGCGTGCCTCGCGTCCCAAGTGGGCGAAGAAGCCCTCCGCACAATTTCCGTTTCCTTTCTCGAAAACCTGAACCTCCGCGAAAAAGCCGGTTGTGTCGTCGAAGAAATTCTCGTCGATGAAAAAACGGGAACCGCCCTCCGCGCGGCGACACTGCAGACGATTTCCGAATTTTTAGGAAACGAAGAAACCGCCGCCGCCCTCGACAAAACAGTCCGCGACCTCCTCACCGCCTCCGCTCGCCGCGAACACAGGCTCCTCGGCGCAACCGTGGAAACAATCCTCACCGACTACGACGAACACCGCCTGAACAACTTCATCTACAACCGCACCGCCGACGAACTCGGCTGGATCCGCATCAACGGAGCCATAGTAGCCACAATAGCCGGTGCCCTCGTCTACGCGCTCCTGCTTTTGGCGAGATAAAAATGCGCGAAGCGCGAGCGAGCGGAGCGAGCGATTATAAAATGGGTGGGACACGAATCGGGTGGGATTCCTCTCACCGATAAGCGAAGCGATATCGGTGCCGTATAAAAATCCGTGCGCGG
>CAVJQK010000003.1:0-21157 GCA_963651795.1 Erysipelotrichaceae bacterium
GCGGTGCAATTCTTCCGGCGAAAAATCCGGCCAGAGCACGGGCGTGAAATACAATTCGCCGTACGAAATCTGCCAGAGAAGGAAATTGGAAATGCGCGACTCGCCGCCCGTCCGAATCATGAGATCCACATCGGGCGCATCGCTTTCGTAGAGATGCGAAGTAATCGTTTCCTCCGTAATTTCCGAAGGCGCCAAATTCCCCGCCGCCGCTTTTTCCGCAATCTTTCTCACCGCATGCACGATTTCGTCGCGGCCGCCGTAATTGATCGCGATATTCAAAATGAGGCCGGTATTGTCCTTCGTATCCGCCTCACATTTTTCGATTTCTTTTTGCAAATCCTCGGAAAGGCCGCTCTTATCGCCCACAATGTGCAGCACCACTCCCTCATCCATCAGCTCGCGCAACTTGATGAGGAGATAATTTTTGAACAGCTCCATGAGGAAACTCACTTCCGGCTGCGGCCGTTTCCAATTTTCCGTGGAAAAAGCATACAGCGTGAGTCTTTCGATGCCCATGTGCGACGCTTCCCGCACAATCGTCGTGACATTATCCGCGCCGAACTTATGTCCGTAGACGCGCTCATGTCCGCGCAATTTCGCCCAGCGCCCGTTTCCGTCAAGAATGATCGCCACATGACGCGGACAAATCCCGTTCTCCGACAAGATGCTCCTCCTTTCCGTACATTTCCGCCGTAAAACGAGCGGCCTCCGCCCCGTATGCCATTCGCGGCATGACGACGGCATGAGCGCCGGCCCGCACCAAATACGGAAAATCTTCCTCCAATTCATAATGACGGCCCCGCGTCACCGAAATCTCCCCCTCCGGGTACTGTTCCGCCAAGCGAGACCGTACATTTTCATCGAAAGGCATTCCTTCGAAAATGCCCTCCATATTTACACCTTCATGATTTCGGCGATTTTTTTATCCGTGACTTCTTCGAGCTCTTTGATTTTCTTATCCGTCAGTTTCTGAATTTTATCTTCGACTTCTTTAATGACGTCTTTGGAAACTTCGCTCTTCTTGCCTTCTTTTTTCAGGAAATCATTGCCGTCGCGGCGAATGTTTCTGATGGCGACTTTGCCTTCTTCCGCTTTTTTGGAAACGACTTTGCACAAATCTTTGCGGCGTTCTTCCGTGAGCTGCGGCACGGCCATGCGGATGAGGTTTCCGTCATTCATCGGGACGAGTCCCAAATCCGATTGCAGAATCGCTTTTTCGATTTCTTTCAAAAGCGCTTTATCCCACGGCTGCACGACAATCATGCGCGCTTCCGGGACCGATACCGTCGCGACCTGCGTCACCGGCGTCGCCGTACCGTAATAATCGACGACAATGCGGTCCAAAAGACTTGCGGACGCCTGCCCCGTGCGGATGGAAGAATATTCCCCTTTGAGTGCCGCAATGGATTTATCCATTTTTTCCGTCAGTTTCTTGATTTCGTCTTCGTACATCTTATTTCTCCTCTATCAGCGTCCCCAGCGTTTCGCCCAGGCACGCTTTCACAATATTTCCCGGCACATCGATATTGAATACGACGATCGGAATGGAATTATTCATACAGAGCGTAATGGCCGTATTATCCATGACGGTCAGCCCTCTTTGGAGCACTTCGTTATACGTGAGATGCGTGAAAAGTTTGGCATCCGGATGATATTTCGGGTCCGCATCGTAGACGCCGTCCGTCTGTTTCTTCGCCATCAGCATCACATTGGCTTCGATTTCGGCACTGCGGAGAGCCGCCGCGGTATCCGTCGTGAAATAGGGATTGCCCGTGCCCGCCGCGAAAATGACGACGCGTCCTTTTTCGAGATGACGCACCGCGCGCCGGCGGATGTAAGGCTCGGCAATCTGGCGCATTTCGATCGCCGTCTGCACGCGCGTCGGAATGCCGATTTTTTCCAAACCGTCCTGCAGCGCCACCGCATTCATGACCGTCGCGAGCATACCCATGTAATCGGCGCTCGTGCGATCCATGCCGCCTTCGCTGCCCTGCACGCCTCTCCAAATGTTTCCGCCGCCGCACACAACCGCGACTTCCACGCCCGCCTGCACCACTTCTTTGATTTCCGCGCAAAGCCTGCCGACGACAGAGCCTTCGATTCCGAAGCCCTTATCGCTTGCCAGCGCTTCCCCGCTCAATTTCAGCATCACTCTCTTGTACCGATTCGCCATAATTTCCTCCGTCATTTACGCCAAAAAATAAGAGAACACACGCGTGTCCTCTTATCATTTGAAATACATACCGCAGGGCCGGATGGGCGGGACATCTCTGCCCGTCGGGCCTTTAAAGATTTCGTATTTCAGTCTTCGAATATCCTATTCGGCCAATTAACCGTTCAGCTGTTTTGCGATTTCTTCCGCGAAATTTTCCTGTCTCTTTTCGATGCCTTCGCCCAGTGCATAACGGGTGAAACGAACCGCTTCCGCGCCCTTGGAGGCCAGAAGTTTGGAAACGCTGATATCGCCGTCGCGGATATACGCCTGATCAATCAGGCAGACTTCTTTGTAATATTTGTTGATACGGCCGACAACCATCTTTTCGATAATGGCTTCCGGCTTGCCTTCGTTGCGAGCCTGTTCGGACAGGATGGCCTTTTCGTGTTCCAATTCGGAAGCCGGCACTTCATCGCGGCAGAGGTAGGACGGATTGGCCGCCGCAATCTGCATCGCGATATCTTTGCCGAGATCCGCATCGCCGCCCTTGACTTCGACGAGGACGCCGATTTTGCCGCCGCCGTGAATGTAGCTGTATACGTGACCTTCCGCACTTTCGTAACGAACGAAACGACGTACGGAAATTTTTTCGCCGATTTTGGCGACCGCTTCCGTCACGACGTCTTTTACGGCCTTGCCGTCCATTTCCGTTTCCAGAAGCGCATCGACATCCGCCGGTGCCTTTTCGGCAGCCACTTTGGCGATGCCGCGTGCCAGTGCGACGAATTCATCCGTATGACCGACGAAATCCGTTTCGCAATTGACTTCGGCTACGACGCCGACTTTGCCGTCTTCGGAAACATAGGAAACAACCGCGCCTTCCGCGGCAATACGGCCGGCTTTTTTCGCCGCCTGGGACAATCCCTTTTCACGCAGAATATCTACGGCTTTTGCCATATCGCCATCGGCTTCTGCCAATGCTTTTTTGCAATCCATCATGCCCGCTCCGGTCGATTCGCGGAGCTCTTTGACCATACCGGCGGTAATCTGTGCCATTATGTTCCTCCCATCAAGTAACGATTATGATTATATTATTCTTCGGAAGCTTCCTGAGCTTCTTCCTGTGCTTCTTCGCCTTCGGCCGGAGCTTCGGCTTCTTCTTCCTGCTGACCCTGACGGCCTTCGAGAATCGCATCGGCCATCTTGCCGGCGAGCAGTTTTACCGCACGGATAGCGTCGTCATTTGCCGGAATCGGGAAATCGACCAGATCCGGATCGCAGTTCGTGTCGACGGTGGCAATGACCGGGATATTCAGCTTGCGAGCTTCGGAAATCGCGATTTCTTCCTTCTTGGAGTCGATAACGAAAATCGCGCCCGGCAGTTTCTTCATGTCTTTGATACCGCCCAGGTTCTTTTCGAGCTTATCGAGCTCGCGCTTCATGATGATAGCTTCTTTTTTCGTATATTGAGCCGTGGTGCCGTCCGCGAACATCGCTTCCAATTCTTTCAGACGGGCAATGCGGGTCTGAATGGTGCGGAAATTCGTGAGCGTGCCGCCGAGCCAACGTTCATTGACGTAGAACATGTTGCAGCGCGTCGCTTCTTCGCGAATGGAATTCTGCGCCTGTTTCTTCGTGCCGACGAAAAGAATCGGTGCGCCGCTTGCCGCGACATCACGCAGGAACGCATACGCTTCTTCCACTTTCTTCACCGTCTTCTGCAGATCGATGATGTAGATGCCGTTACGTTCCGTGAAAATGAAACGAGCCATTTTCGGATTCCAGCGGCGGGTCTGATGACCGAAATGAACGCCTGCTTCGAGTAATTGTTTCATGGATACAACTGCCATAATAAAACCTCCTGTTTGTAACCTCTGTCCGCATCCTCCCGGGCAGCCACCGCCGAAATGGAAAATTTTTTCGCGCGGCACAGATGCCAAGTCCGTCGGACATGTGTATTCATGCCGTATTATTGTATCAAAAGCGCCCTGCCATTGCAAGCACTTTCCGAACTTATTTTCGCTTTTTCGGCGCGGGATCGGTGAGTTCCGGAATCGCGCCGCCCGCGACCGCCCAAAAATAAAGGGCCGCGACGCTTCCGTAGGGCGAAAGACGCCGGCGATATGTCTCGAATTTTTCGCGCGTCAGCACGCGATGCCGATAGACCATGCGCATCCCGCGCAGGACGGCCAAATCGCCGAAACTCAAAACATCCGGCCGCTGCATGCAAAAGAGCAAAATCATTTCCGCCGTCCAGACGCCGATACCGCGAATCGTGCAAAGCGCTTCGATGACCTCCGCATCGGATTTTTCCCACAATTTTTCCAAATCGAAAATGCCGGCGGTCACTTTTTCGGAAAATTCTTTGATGTATTCCGCTTTCCGAAACGACATGCCGAAAGATTGCAGATAGGAAACATCCGCCGCGGCAATCGTTTCCGCATTCACGATCCCGAGCCCGTCCTCGATGCGATGCCAAATCGTCCATTGCGCTTTGGTCGAAATCTGCTGCCCGATAATATGATGCACGACGGCGGAAAATAAATCCGCGTCGACCGCGCGCTCAATATGTCCGAGACGGTCGATGACCGCGCCCAGTTTCTTATCCTTCTTTTTTAAGTATGCGATTTCCGTCTCGCCGTAAGAAAAATTCATTGCGCCGCCTCTTCGAGCCACTTCGCCGCTTCCGCGTACCCTTCGCCCGTCTTTCCGCTCACCTTAAAAACGGGCGCTTTTTTATTCAGATGACGCACGCCTTTCATAAAAAATTCTTCGTCGAAATCGAGATACGGCAGCAAATCGATTTTATTCAAAAGAATGATGTCCGCTTTTTCGAAAGCGAGCGGATATTTGTACGGTTTGTCGCTCCCGTCCGCGACGCTCACAATGAGAAGACGGATGTGCTCGCCGACGGAAAGTTCCGCGGGGCAGACCAAGTTTCCGACATTTTCGATAAAAAGAATGCCGCTTTCCGGAAATTGCATCGCATGCACGGCATTGTACACAAGCGGCGCATCGAGATGGCAGGCGCCGAAAGTATTAATCTGCGCCGCTTCCACATTTTGGCGGCGGAGGCGTTCCGTATCGAGATCCGATTCGATATCGCCTTCGATGACGTACATTTTCCGTTTCAAATGTTTCATCAATTGCTCGAGAGACGTCGTCTTCCCCGTCCCCGGCGCGCCCATGACGTTCACGGCGAAAACGCCGCGCGCCGATAAATATTCCCGCACGTGCTCCGCGATGTGATCGTTTTGCGCATAAATATTTTCCTTAATATCCGCCCGTACCATGTGCATTTCCGTATCCTCCGTATAAAAATTTTAAGAAACAAAATCCGCGTAACTTCAATCCGGCACTTCGATGTCCACGCTTTCAATATAAAATTCCTTCCCTATCTCCGTGGGAGATCCGTCTCCCCCGCAATGCGGACAGGTGAAGGAATATCGTTTCCTTTTAAAATAGGCGCCGCAATCGTCGCAGCGCAAAAGGGGCGCGACGCCGCGTATCGTAAGTGTCGCTCCTTCGCAAAGTGTGCCTTCGGCGATTCCGTCGAAATACATTTGTATCGATTCTCCGATGAAACCGGAGTCTTCTCCGCAGACGAGATGTATCGCGCGCACTACGCCGCCTTTTTCGCGCGCCGCCTCTTCGGCCATGCGCACGATGGTGAGCGTCACGGGATATTCATGCATCGGTCGTGTCCTTTGTCTCTTCGGCCGCTTGCGGCGCCGTTTCCTTCGGTTCGGCCGGTTTTGCTTCGGCGGGTTTGGGCGCGAGTCTTGCGGGCCGGCGTTCGGGCGCGGAACCGTAAACTGTCACTTCTTTGCGGTTTCCCATATAGCAGCCGAGCGAGAGACATTTACGCGGGCAATTATCGATGCACGTGCCGCAATTTACGCATTTTTCCAAATCGATGCGCCACATGCGGCTCGGCCGATCGACCGTAATCGCCCCTTCGGGACAGTTTCTTTGACACATGCCGCAGAATACGCATTTATTGATATTGATGACGACGTGGCTCTTATCGTCCATGAAACGTTTTTCCGCCGATTCGTGAATGGCGGCGACGCGGCGGGTCGATTCGACGTGCCCGTCTTTTTTCACGGCTTCCATGACGACTTCGGATTTTTCTTCGGACGGGTCCGTATAATGCACGTCCATGGAGAGGCATTTTTTCGGACAGTTTTGCACGCACATGCCGCATTGGATGCACGCAAAAGGATTGATGCGCCACGTGCCCGTTTGGCGGTCGACCGTGATGGCGCCCGTTGGGCAATTCCTCGCGCAAAGGCCGCACAGGATGCATTGGCTCACATCATTGGCGACGCGCCCGCGGCAGCCTTCGCAAAATTTTTTCGGCTCCAGCGGATACTTCGATGTCACGGGAGGTTTGAAAAGATTGGACATCGCTTGTTTCACATAAATTAAATAGCTCATGAAACCACCGTCTTTCGAAAAATCGGTTTCCTATCGTTTCTTCTTTTATCGTTCGCAGCAGCTGATGCAGGGATCGATGGTGAGAATGATATTCGGCACATCGGCCAAATCGCATCCCTCCAGCATTTTGACGAGCGACGGGACATTGCTGTTCGTCGGCGTGCGCAGACGGAAACGGGAGAGGAATTTCGTGCCGTTTCCTTTGGCGTAATATACGGCTTCGCCGCGCGGCTGCTCCACGCGGGTGAAATGTTCGCCTTTCGGCATGCCGCGCACGGGGACGGAAATGTCGCCTTCGGGCATTTGGGAGAGCGCCGCCAAAATGAGATCGATCGATTGATAGCATTCTTCGAGACGCACGCGCACGCGCGCCAGACAATCGCCTTCATGCGCGAGGACGGGGCGAAAATGCAATTCTTTGTACGCGCCGCTTTCGTCGGCCATGCGGTAATCGTTTGCAATGCCGCTCGCCCGCGCGAGAGGTCCGACGCAGCCGAGATTCAATGCGTCCGCCGACGTCAGAACGCCCACGCCTTCCAAGCGGTACTGCACGGTATCGTCGTAGAGGAATACGCGCGCCATCGCTTCGATTTCCGTGCGAAGACCGCGCAGTTTCGTTTCCATGTTTTTCATCATGGCATCCGTCAAATCGCGGCGCACGCCACCGACTTCGCAGACGGAGAAAATGACGCGCCCGCCGGTCGTTTCCTCAAAAATATCGAGGACCGTCTCACGAAGGCGCCAGGCATTCATGAAAATGCTTTCGAAACCGAGCGCATCGGCGCCGAGCCCCAGCCAGAGCAAATGGCTGTGCAGGCGGGAAAGTTCGTGCCAAATCATGCGCAGATATTCGGCGCGCCGCGGAATTTCGATATTCATCATGCCTTCGATGAGTTTGGCATATCCCCAGCCGTGGCCGAAAGAGCAAATGCCGCACACGCGTTCGGCGACGAAAATATATTGTTTGAAATCTTTTTTCTCGACTAATTTTTCCAAGCCGCGATGCACGTAGCCGATGGAAGGCACGGCACGCACGACTTTTTCGTCGCGAAGCTCCAAATCGAGATGAATCGGCTCCGGGAGCACGGGATGTTGAGGCCCGAAAGGCACTGTCGTAATTTCAGCCATTGGAATCCTCCTTCTTGACCACACTCGCGTCCACGCCGAGGCCGCTGCGCAGATTGACTTTTACGGCACTTTTCGCGTGCTGCGGTTCCGCCAAATCATGCCACGGCGTCTTCTGCGCCAAATGGAAGAAATGCCCGCCGTAATCGACTTCCGGCGCTATGAAACGGACGTCCAGCCCGAAAAGATCGTGAATTTCGTTTTCCCAAATGAAAGCGTACCAGAAAAGGCTCGTGACGCTCATGACGGAGCCGTCGAGCGGTACCGTAAAACGCAGATGGTATAAAAAGAAATTTTTATCGAAAGAGTACGTAAGCTCGTATCCTTCTTCCGTGCGCGTCGCCAAAATTTGTACGAGACGACAGCCTTCTTTTTTGAAACGCGCCGCGCGCTCCAGGAGCACTTCCGGTCGAATCGTGATAAATTGCTGTTTCATTCTTTGCCGCCCTCCGCTTTCTTTTGCTCCGCGTGCAGCTGTTTCTTCTTCGTTTCCAAAACGGCCAGGCCGCGGACCACACCGTCGATGATGGCTTCCGGCCGCGCCGCGCAACCCGGCACGTACACATCGACCGGAATCGCATTGTCCATGCCGCCCAGCATGTTGTAGCACTCGCGGAAAATGCCGCCCGTGCAGGCGCAGGTCCCCACCGCGATGACCACTTTCGGCTTCGGAATCTGCTCGTAAATCTGCCGCACGACGGGAAGATTTTGCGCATTCACGCCGCCCGTCACGAGAAAAATATCCGCATGCTTCGGGTCGCCCGTATTCACAATCCCGAAACGTTCCACATCATAGAGAGGCGTCAGGCATGCCAGCACCTCGATATCGCAGCCGTTGCAGGAAGAACCGTCGTAATGAATCAACCACGGCGATTTCTTTTCATATCCCATCCTCTTCCCTCTTTCCTTCTCATCCACAGGCTCAAAGAAGATTCACGAGAAATAAGGAAACTTCGTCCTCTTCCCTCTTCCCTCTTCCCTCTTCCCCATTACTTAAAGTACATCAGCGCCGCCACATTCACGAAACCGGAAAGCAGCGTAAATACCCACGAAAGCGCCAGCATACGTTCCCATTTCATACGGGCGCAGCAATTATCCACCAAAATGTTTCCGAAAAAGACCAATTCGCACACGACGAGCCCGACGACCGTCGTCCAAATCGAATCGCTCACGAAGAAAAGGAGCACGAGCCCGAAAAGGAACACATTTTCATACCAATGCGCCAATTCCACCATCGCAAGCGTCCGCCCGGAAATTTCCGTCTTAATCCCGCCGATGAGCTCCTGATGCGCCTCATGCGACATCGACAAATCGAAAGGCGACTTGCGGAATTTGATTAAAAGGACGAAACAAAGCCCGATGAAAATGCCCGGCATGCGGTAAATATTCATCGTATCCCCCGCCACGATATCCCCGACGGAGAAACTGCCGGCCGAGAGATAGAAACCGAGCGCCACGAGGAGCAGCATCGGCTCATACGCCATCGTCTGCACGAGCTCGCGCTCCGCCCCGATCTGGCTGTACGGAGAATTGACCGAATACGCCGCAATGATGAAACATACGCCCGCCATCGTCAATGTGAAGACGACGAGCAAAATATCCCCGCGGGCGAAAAAGATGAGCCCCGTCAGAATGACGAAAATCAAAAATCCGAAAATATAGAAACCTTCCGCATGATTGACGGCCAGCGATTCCTTATCCCACAATTTGAAGACATCGTAGAATGGCTGCAAAAGAGGCGGCCCCGCGCGGCGCTGCATGCGGGCGGAAATTTTCCGATCGAAACCGGAGAGCAATCCTCCCAGAATCGGTGCCAGGATGAGATACACCGCACCGCAAAGTAAATTCACCATATACTCAGACATGCAGCATCCCTCCCAACGTCAACGCGAGTTCCAAAATGACGCAACCGAGGCAAGCCGTATATCCGATACGTTTCACCCATTCCTCGCCGAACCAAGTTTCCAAATACCAATTGCGCAGCGACACGGGCACCACATGCCCCGCCACGCCGCGGTACGCCATATCCGTCCCGATATTTTCGCCGGCCAAATTCGTGATGACCTTCCCCCGACGCCGATGCTGTTTGCCGAAGCGCTTACAAAGCAGAATGAGGAGCATCACCATGATGGACATAATCCACAAATTACTCTGCGCAATGACATCCGTCATCTGATGATATGTTTCCGCCAGATACGGCATGACCATGAATTGGGAAACGAGCGGAAACAGCACGCATACGATAAGCGTCAGCCCCGCAAGCGATTTCAACGCAATCCATTCCACATTCAGAATGCCGACTTCGCGATTTTCGTTCGTCGGAATGTACGTCGTGATTTTACCGAGCCATTTCGTCCAATAGAAGAGCGTCGTCGCCGAGCCGTAGACGAGCACCAAGAGCAAAAGCGGCTGCGCGGCATCGACGAAGGCTTTCATCGCCGCCCATTTCGAAATCAGCATGCCGAACGGTGCGAGGAACATCCCGCAAATCCCGATGACCATGCAAAGGGAAAGGCGCGGCATCGAATTGAAAACGCCGTCGAAACGTTCCAAATTGCGGCTGCCGAGCTGCTGCTCCGCCGTGCCGACCGTGAGGAAGAGAAGACTTTTCGCCACCGCGTGGAAAATGACAATCATGACGGCCGTCCACGCCGCTTCATACGAGCCGGTCCCCGCGCAGCAGACAATGAGTCCCAAATTGGAAATCGTCGAATACGCCAGGACTTTCTTTCCGTCCGATTGGGAAATGGCCGCGCAGGATGCGAAGAAGAATGTCGCACCGCCGACCAGCATCGCCATGACGCCCACGTGATTATCGCCCATGAGCGGGCACAGTTTAATGATTAAAAATACGCCGGCTTTCACCATGGTGGAAGAATGTAAAAGCGCGGACGTCGGCGTCGGAGCGACCATCGCGCCCAAAAGCCAACCGGAAAAAGGCATCATCGCCGATTTGGTGAAACCGCAGAAGACGAGCAGCATGACGGCCGGCTCCACCGGAAGCCCCATCCGTCCCAGAGTCAACAAATCCGAAAGCTCCACCGTCCCGTACATGAAACCGAGCCAAGCGATGGCCAGCGCGAAAGCAAGCCCGCCGAACAAATTCATCCACAAAGCTTTGCACGAATTGTGAATCGCTTCATTCGTCTGCGTATATCCGATGAGAAGGAACGAACAAAGACTCGTCACTTCCCAGAATGTGTACATGAAAATCAAATTATTCGACATCACCAAGCCGAACATCGCCGCAAGGAAGACGAAAACGGTGACGAAGAAGAAAGAACGCCGATCCGGCACATCGAAATGATGACGATGAAACGCCGCCATATATCCCAGCGAATACACCGCGATGAGCCCGCCGATGACACCCGCGATTAAAATCATAATGAGCGAAAAATGATCGATGACGAAATCGGCATCCGTCGGAATCACCGCGCCGCCCAACGCTTCGAAAGACGCGATAATCGCAAATTGCAAAGCGCCCAGAAACGCGACGGTCGGGCGCTTGAATTTCCACGCATAATACAAAACAAGCAGCACGCAAATGACATCCACCGCCATCAAAACGACGTGAATCCATTCACCCGCTGCCGAAATGCGTATCGGCCGGCCGTACCCGGCAACCGCCAAAGACACCGAAAGCGCCATCATGACGCCCGCCGATACTTTCACCAAAAGACTCCGATACGAAGCATCCCGCACCGCCAGGAGGACCACCGCCGTCACAAGCGGCAGACAAAAGAGCAAAAACGGTAACGTCATCATGCACCTCCGTAGGGAAATCAATCAGTGCACTCTATTTCATGAATAAGTGTATACGTAAAAGGGCTGTAAGTTACGAATATTATATACTCTAAGACCGCCGCACGCAAGAGACAGAAAAAATATTTTTGATTATTTTTTTCTTGTGCTATACTTCGAAAAAGAAATTAAAAACAAAAAGGAGAACGCCATGAATATTTTAGTCACGGGCGGCGCCGGATACATCGGCTCCCACACCGTACGCGCGCTGATCGCCGCGGGATTTACACCCGTTGTCTTCGATAATTTATCCACCGGCCACGCCGCCTCCGTCCCGGAAAGCACACCGCTTGTCGTCGGCGACATTCACGACATCGATTTCGTTTCCGAAACGCTAACGAAATATGAAATCGCCGGCGTCGTCCATTTCGCCGCGTCGTCCCTCGTCGGCGAATCTATGGAAAACCCGGCGAAATATTACGAAAATAATGTGGAAGGCACGCTCCATCTTTTGCTCGGTATGAAAAAAGCGGGCGTTTCCCAAATCGTCTTTTCCTCCACGGCCGCCGTCTACGGAGAGCCGGAAAAAACACCGATTGAAGAAGATTTCCCGCACAATCCGACGAATGTCTACGGCCGCACGAAACTTGTCATTGAGCACATGCTCGCCGATTTCTCGGCCGCGTACGATTTCCGCTACGTCGCGCTGCGGTATTTCAATGCGGCCGGCGCGGCCGAAGGCGGCATCATCGGCGAAGATCACAATCCGGAAACGCATCTCATTCCGCTCATTCTGAAAGCGGCGCAGGGCGTGCGCGACCGCATCGCGATATTCGGCACCGATTATCCCACGCCCGACGGCACCTGCATCCGCGATTACATCCACGTCGTCGATCTGGCCGACGCCCACGTGCTGGCGCTGCAATATCTTTTAAAAGGCGGCGCAAGCAATATTTTCAATCTCGGAAGCGAGCACGGATTCTCCGTCCGAGAAATGATAGAAACGGCAAAAGCCGTGACCGGCGTCGATTTCAAAGTCACCGAAGAAACGCGGCGCCCCGGCGACCCCGCCGTCCTCATCGCCTCCTCGGCGAAATGCAAATCCGTCCTGGGCTGGCACCCCACCCACTCGGACACAAAAGAAATCATCGCCTCCGCCTGGCAATGGCACAAAGAGCATCCGTACGGATTTGAGAAATAAAGCCAATTACGAAAAAGGGGCAGTGACGAAATGTTTTCACATTTCATCACTGCCCTTTTGTGCATCATTGTGCAAAGGCTATGCGCCGTGCGCTATGCGCTTTAATCGGAGCGCTGCGCGGCATTTTTTATGCATAATCACATCAGCGTAATAACCTTTCGATTGCAATCCGGTTTATACCCCGAATTCTCATCCCACTCCTCATAAAATTCTGAAATAGGTACAAATTTTTCCAACAATCTATACCCGCGCCGTATCGTAATCATTTCGGAAAACCAAGTACCGACTTCAAAAGAAACCTCATTTCCGCTTTCCATGTAAAAAATAATTCCCTTTGTGGAAACAAATTCCGAACAGTCGCCCTCATGCCTCACCGTTTCATAATCATTCACAATGTCTATGCGATAAATCACATCTTTTATCGGATGCGAAATCATCTCTCCGTCGTCCATTTTACTCACAATATCCCGGCGTTCGCATTTTGAAAACCGCATAACCGCCACATCATCCGCGGCAAAAAACCGCTGCAACCGTTCCGATTCGCACGTAAGTTTAAACGTTTCACCGTCCACGCAAAAGCCGACAATCCCAAATACATCCGAAGTGTATATAAAAGGATCGCTGAAAAAACACTCCATTTCCAGTCCCAACAAAGACCGACACATCTCTGTCGTTTTCTCATCAAAAGAAACATCTACCCTCATCATCATTCCTCTGAAAGCCTTCCTTTGAAGGAAGGTAGCGCGAAGCGCGAGCGAGCGCAGCGAGCGATTACAACAAATCCGTGCGCGCAGCGCACACCTGCTAAAGCCGTCAGCCGTTACCCGTCAGCCGTCAGCCGTCGGCAGAGGACCCGGCCGAGCGCGCGTCTTCCGTCTTTCAGTCTGACGGTCTTTCGTCTCGCGCACAAATGTCGCACTACAGCCAAATGCGCCTTTGCACTTTGCACTTTGCACTTTGCACTTTTACGAATGATACGTCCTTACGATTTCCACCAATTGTCTCATTTTCGCCGCATCCTTCACCCCGTCCGTTTCCGCGCCGGTGGAAATGTCTACGGCGTAGGGGCGGTAGGCGAGGGCTTGTTTCAGATTGGAAAGGCCGATGCCGCCCGCCATGAACCACGGTTTCGTGAGCGGCGGAATCATATTCCAATCGAAGGCGCGGCCCGTGCCGCCTTTTCCGTGATCGAGAAGCAGAAATTCGGCCGCCGTATTTTCTTTTTCCTTGATATCTTCCATCGTTTTGACGGAAACGACGCGAATGAAGGGACATGAAATTTCACGTTTAAGCGCGAGAAGATAATCCTCCGATTCGGCGCCGTGAAGCTGCACGTATTGAATGATGCCGCGCCTCGCCAGCTTTATGATATGCGCGGGATCGTCATTGGCGAAAACGCCGACAATCGGAATCGACGCATCGAGCGTTTCCCGAATCGCTTCGGCCGTATCGTCGGAAACGAAATGCCGGCCCGCGTCAAAGACGAGCCCCGCCCAATCCGGGCGCGCCGCATTCGCCGCCGTCGCGTCTTCCGTCCGCGTCAATCCGCACAATTTGATTTTTGTCATCTTTCGGCCTCCGTGAAACACGAGCGCAATCGATCCGCCGCTTCCAAAAGAGATTTCGCGCCCCCGCCGGCATAAAAAATCAGCGCCGCTTCATACAAAAATTGCAGACGCCGCACGTTTCCGTCTTCCGAAGGATTTCGAAACTCCCCCGCGACCGCCGGAAGCGCCGCATCTTTGGGACCCACGAGCACCGCGCCCGTCGTTTCCCCGAAGAAGGAAACCAAATCCTTTTCCCCGGCGCGCACGATGACGGCGCCGCTCTTTCCGCCCCGCTGCCGGCGCACGGCGATGGCGCCCGCCTCATCGAACGACGACGCGAAAATAATTTCCTTCATCATCATCGCCGTTCGGGCACGCGAAACGCTCCGCCCGCCACATCGGATAATTTCGTATCCGGACTCCATTCGGATTCGGCGCGTTTCCGCTCTCGCCTCTCATCTTCCGCGACGGCGCCCGCAATGAGCCCCACCGCGATGAGATTCGTCAAAAGCGCCGTCCCGCCGTAACTGATAAAGGGCAGCGGCACGCCCGTCACCGGGAAACATCCGATGACCATGGCCACATTGAGAAGTCCCTGCACGCCGATCAAAAGCGAGCATCCGTACACGATGAGCGCCAGCCGCACATCGCGCAGCCGCGACGCGATAATCATCCCGAACGCAATGAGCGCGAGCAGCAAGAGCACCACCATCGAAGCGCCGATGAGCCCCCATTCCTGGCACCACACCGCAAAAGCGAAATCCGTGTGCTGCTCGGGCAAATAATAAAATTTCGCAAGCCCGTTTCCGGCGCCCTGCCCCATGATACCGCCGGAGCCCACCGCGATGAGACTTTGCATCGTCTGATACCCGATGCCGTCCGCGTGTTCTTCATAATGGAGAAACGCCGTGAAACGCTCCATGCGGTACGGTTCCAAAATCGCAATCGCGAAAAGTCCCGCGCCGGCGACCAAAATGGCCAAAAACGTATCGGGCGCCCCCGCGAAAATGTACAAAAAAGCGGGAAACAGCAAAATTAAAACCGCCGTCCCCATATCCGGCTGCAATACGACGAAACAGGCAAAAATAAGCGGCACGGAAATGGCGCCGTAATTCGTCAAAAGCGCGCCCCAAGTTTCCTTTTTCCGCATCCCGACCGCTTTTTGAATGAGCCCGATGACGAAAAAATTCTCCTCATGATTCCGAATGCGCTCCGCGAGCCGATCCGCGGCCCACAGAATCGCCGTGATTTTCGCAAGCTCCGAAGGCTGAAACGAAATGAAACCGAGATTCAGCCAGCGCCGGGCGCCGTTGACTTCCTGCCCGCCGACCATGACCAAGAGCAAGAGCGTCACCGTCGCAAACGCCATCATGCGAATCATGCTTCGGCTGCCGATGAATGTGAAACCGCGCGCACTCGAAGCAATCAGCATCAAAACGCCGCCCAAGCCCAGCATGACGACATGTTTCAAAAACGTGCGATATGAATCGGTGCCTTCCTCCAAATTCATATACGCCGTCGTACTGGACACATTGTAGCAACCAATGATGACGAGCGCCGCCACGACAAGGTAGAAATATCGCAAAAGGCGCCGGTTTCCCGTCGTCACTCCGGCTTCCGGGCTACCAATCGGCATATCCGATTCCCCTTCCCACTGAACTTTTCCTCATATTCCGTCTCCGCGTCCCCGTCCTCCGGATGCGCGTGCAAATCGAGCGTGAGCTCCGACATTCGCCATTTCCTTGCGGCGAATTCCTCAATCGAAAACGCGAAAAGGCCGCGATTATCCGTCTTGAAAATCACCCGGCCGCCCGCCTTGAGCAAATGCGCGTACCGATCCAAATTTTCCCGATACGTGAGGCGACGCTTATAATGCCGCGCCTTCGGCCACGGGTCCGAGAAATTCAAATAGAAACCGTCGACTTCGCCCGGCGCGAAAAGAGTTTCCGATTCTTCCGCATCGACGAGGAGCAGTTTCACATTATCCAAAGGCACTTCCGATTCCGCCGTCTTTTTCCCGGCGTAGTAAATGACGCCCTTCTGCCGCTCGATGCCGATGAAATTCACATCCGGATGCATGCGCGCCATCCGGGAAATGAATTGGCCCTTCCCCGTCCCGATTTCCACGAAAAGAGGATATTCCGGATGCGGAAACAATTCGCGCCAATGCCCCGCGATATCCGCCGGCGGCGCCAAATGCAAAAAATCCGCATATTTCAAAATCGCTTCATCAATCCAAGCTTTTCTGCGAAGACGCATAGAAACTCCTTATCGAAAATAAAAACCGTTTCCTCAATACACGCCCGCCCCTTCGGGGAACGTCAATTGCGAAAGTGTGCCGCGCCAATCCGCGAGCCCTTCCTTATCCTTATCGAGCCAAATATTACCCTGCATCGTCATGAGCATGCCCGGCAATTTATCGAAAGCGCCGAATAAATCGCAGCCGGGCTCGTAATGAATCGCGCAAATGCCCATGAAACCGAGCATCGTGTCGTAAATCATATCATTCGTGAAAGCCGTATGCTCCCGAGCTTTCATCATTTCAAACGCCCCCGGATGCGTTTCCATATACCTGTCCGACGTGTACGTCCAAATCGGCACGTGCACCATCGCGAAATCGAACATATCCGCATTGTGACCCGGCCGTTCGCACACTTTATCCCCGTGGTCCGAGAAATAGAGCACGCCGTCCGCATCCAGTTTCCGAATCGCCACATCCATGATGCCGCGCATGACGTAATCATTGTAATAGACCGTATTATCGTACTCATCCGTCATGATTTGCTCTTTCGTCCGCGGCAAATCGGCATTGTACGGATAGCGGTAGAAATGATCGTGCGGATAGCGATCCCAATACGAAATATGGCTCCCCATCAAATGAATCACGATGAGCTGCCGGCGGTTTTCGGGATCCACCTTTTCCAGATACGGAATGAGCGCCTCATCGAAATCTTTCGTGATGACATGCGTCCCGATATACTCATTCACCCAATATTGGATATCCGCCGTCGACCCGATGGCCCCGATCGGCGTATCCCACACACCGTAGCGCGATTGATTCGAAATCCACGTCGTCGTGAAACCGGCCGCGCGCGCCATATCGATAATCGAATACGCATCCGAAAGCTTGATATCGTTGTATTGATTTTTCTCCGTAAGGGCGCTCGTCAGCACCTGCACCGTCTGCGTGTAGCACGCGTACCCTTTGTCGAAAAAGGTATAGTGCGGATCATACGACGCCTCCGTCTGGAAAGGCGTATTGAGACGCGGATACCCGTACACATTCATGTGATCCCGATTGAGCGACTCCCCGATGACGAGCACATACACCCCGTCCGGCACCGCGGCCAGCTCCGCCAGCACCTTCGGATCTCGGACTTTCCGCAGCATTTGATTTGCCAAAATCGCCTGATATTCGACGAAACTGAGCAAAGTTTCCCGCGCTTCGTAAATCGATTTCGAAAGGAGTATCCCCGAACACGAAAGCACCGTCAGCCAGACGTTTCCCAAAAGAAGAAGAAACACGACGCCGCGCTCCGCCCACGACAGACGGAACGGATTTCGGAAACCGTACGCCGAAAAGCGATATAAAATCCATCCCAGCACCAAGAGCAACACAACCCCCGCCGCCATCGCCGGATAAGACAGATTCACCTCGATAAATTCGGCCGCTTCATCCATATTCGTCTGCGCCAGCGCCAGCAGCATATTTTCGGAAATGAGCGCCTCGGACACCTCAAAATATCCGATGTACGAGAAACGCGTGAAAATGTACGCAAAGACGAAAAGGAGGAACAGAATCCGAATCGGGATGAGCCAAAGCCCGCGCACGAGCCAGCCCGCCGCAAGGAACAGCACGAAGCATGCCAGCGGGAAACCGATTTCCGCCGCCGCCTCCGCCATATCGAAATTGTAATCCGTACACGTCGACAAAATCGGCACCGTGAGAGAAAGCCCCCACAAAAAGAGCACCGTCACCCACACCGCGCAAAGAGACGTATAATATTTCTTTTTGAGAAACACGGCCGAAACGAAGCCTATCTGCAAAAAAATCGCAAAAAGAGGCCACGTCCGATCCGGCTGCCACGAGCACGCCGAGCCGTACAGCCACACCAAATAAAATGCCGCGGCAAAACAAAGCACCGTCTGCAGCATCCACGACATTCCGATTTTCTTCACGAAGGAAAACATCCGAATCTCAAGTCCCGTTTTATATAAAAAACCTCATTTATATCGTACTTTGTATTTTACCATAATTCCGGCAATAAAAAAATGCGCACCGCACCCCATTTCCCATCCCACCATTTCCCATTTTCCATTTTCATTCCTTGACAAAAATGTCCCCGATGCATAATCTATGAAAAAAGACAAAAGGAGGACGCTATGGCAAAAGATAAAGAAAAGAAAACGAATGTCATGCGCATTTTGGAAACGGAAAAAATTCCTTATGAAACGAAATCCTACGAATACACCGAAGACGATCTTTCCGGCGTTCACGCCGCCGAATCTTTGGGTTTCGATCCCGACATGGTTTTCAAAACCATCGTGACGCGCGGCGACAAAACGGGCCCCGTCGTCTTCTGCCTTCCCAGCGAAAAAGAACTCGATCTCAAAGCGGCCGCCCGCGTTTCCGGAAACAAAAGCGTCACCATGCTCCACGTAAAAGATCTCCCCGGCCTCACCGGCTACATCCGCGGCGGCTGCTCCCCCATCGGCATGAAAAAACAATTTCCGACCTATCTCGACGCCGCCTGCGAAAAGCACGAAAAAATCAGCATCAGCGCGGGCCAAAGAGGCCGCCAAGTCCTCCTCGCCCCCGCCGACCTCATCCGCTACCTGAAAGCGGAAGTAGCGAATTTGACACAATAAGCTAAACGCGCCTCTTTCCCCTTCCCTCTTCACTCTTCACTTTTCCGACAGGAATCGTCGCCGAAGGCGACACCTGCAGCGCATCCGCGCATCCGCGCATCAACGCATCAACGAAAAAAAGACCGTGAATCATGTCTGTACATGTATTCACGATCTTTTTTATTGGTGCCGAGGACCGGGCTCGAACCGGTACGAAGTCAACCCTCGGGGGATTTTAAGTCCCCTGCGTCTGCCAATTCCGCCACCCCGGCGTAAAAAGATGAGAAAAGTACGAAACGCCGATCCTCATAGAATCGGCGTTCCTTTCCTCATGGAGGCGGCACCCGGAATCGAACCGGGGATAAAGGTTTTGCAGACCTCTGCCTTACCGCTTGGCTATGCCGCCACATGGAGCGGAAAACGGGACTCGAACCCGCGACCCCAACCTTGGCAAGGTTGTGCTCTACCACTGAGCTACTTCCGCAAATGGCGACCCGGATCAGATTTGAACTGACGATCTCCGCCGTGACAGGGCGGCATGTTAGACCACTACACCACCGGGCCGCAATTACCTTGTTAGTATATCGAATCTGTTCCTTCCTGTCAAGCCGAAATTGAGGAAACAAAGGCACGCGCGCTCAAAGTTTCCCCTCTCCGTATTTCTTTTCGATTTGCCGAAGGCGCGCGCAGAGAAGGAGCGCCGCCGCGGAGACGCCGACGTCGAGCCCCAGCCAATACGACGCGGCGCCGAAGCCGAAAAAGCGATCCGCCGCAAATCCGAATGGGAAACACACGCACCAATACGCAATCATCATTAAAATCGACGGCACTTTCGCATCTTTGTACCCACGTAAAATGCCCTGAATCGGCGCACCGATCGCATCGAAACATTGCCACGCCGCGGCAAACATCAAAAAGACGCACACGGCGTCCGATACATCGGCATCCGTCGTGTAGAGCCCGGCGATATATGTCCGAAGCAAAATTGTCCCCAAAGAAGAAATCGCCGCCAGAACCAGCGCCGACGCAATCCCCACGCGGCGGAACATTTTCGCATTATCGAAACGCCCCGCCCCCACTTCCACGCCGATTAAAATCGTGAGCGCCATGGAAAACGAAAGCGGCAGCGTATACGTCGCGCCGGAAAAATTCATCGCCGCCTGATGCGCCGCCAGCATCGTCGTCCCGAAAGGCGCAATGAAAATGATGATGAAACCGAAAAGACTCGATTCCATGAACATCGCCGCCGCATTCGGAATGCCGAGTTTCAAATATTCCTTCCACACGGCGCCGCGCGTCCGCCACGAGGAAAAAATGTCCTTCCCGCGGAACATCGGTTCCTTTCGCACAATCCAAAGAAACATCACATACAGCGCCGCATACGTCATGACCGTCGCAATCCCCGCGCCGATCCCGCCAAGCCGCGGCGCGCCGAAGTTTCCGAAAATGAAAATGTAATTCAGAATCGCATCAATCGGCAGCGCGAGCAAAAAGAAACGCATGGAAATTTTCGTCCCGCCCACCGTATCCGTGAGCGCGCGGAGCACCATCACCTGCGCTTCGAAAAAGGCGCACACCACCATGCACAGCATATAATAATACGCGACATGCGCCACCTCCGGCGCAAGCTGCATACCGGCAATCACCGTATCCATACAGCCATAGAAAAGGAGCGCAAAGAAAAGAAAAATCAGGACACCCAAAAACATCCCCGTCCGAATCACTTCGGGGATATCTTCCGGCCGCTTTTTTCCCAAAAGCTGCGCCGCCATCGGTGTCGCCGCGGACATCACGCCGATCGTCGAAATGAGAATGGGCAGAAACAAACCCGCGCCGACGGAAACGCCCGCCAAATCGGCCGCTCCCGCATGGCCGGACATCGTCGTATCGATGAAATTCATGCCCACCGTCGAAAATTGCGCCACTAAAATCGGTCCCACCACGGAAACCAATCGCCGCAATGCTTTTTTCGCTTCCATTCGCGTCTCCTTCTCCTTTCCGATTTCATCTTACACGAAAAACGAAAATTTTTCAAAAATCGGCCGTTTCCGCCTCCGTTTCCTTGACATTTTTCACCGCAATTCATACAATATAATATAT
>CAVJQK010000004.1:0-7634 GCA_963651795.1 Erysipelotrichaceae bacterium
CCCTATAAGATGGTGCTACATTTGTGCGCGACCCCTCAGTCAGGCGAAGCCTGACAGCTCCCCTTTCAGGGGAGCCAAGGCGTGCTAAGCTGAGTGCGCCCTTTTCCTCTTTCCCCTTCGCTCTTTCCCATTTTCCGTTTCCTTACTCTTGAATCTTGCCAAAGGGAGCGGAATTATGATACCATTTATAGGATATAAAAGAAAAATTGACGGAAGGGAATCGGTATGCTTTCTGTATATTTTATGATATTCATTGTCGTGGCGGTGACGGCGGCTTTTTTCGGCGTTTGTCTGTTCATTTTCGGGAAGGATGACGGGGCGGCGCCGGTTTCGCGTGCGCATTCGCGGAGTCGCGCAAAGCGGGGAAAATCCGCGGGTTTCCTAAATGGGGCAATTGCCGCGAAGATTCGTGAGCTTTTCAGTGATGTGCCGGCGGATGTTCGCGAGAATCCGCTGCCGGTGTATCGAAATGAGAGCGCGCAGGCCTCGGTGAGCGATGAGACGCGTGTGTATGATTTTTCGAAGGAAATGAGCGCGGCGGATGTCGTTTCCAAGGAGGAAACGGCGCCGGAGAAGACGGTTGTTTTCGATAGATCCGCTTTGAATCGGGAAACGGCGGAATTGGAAAAGACGGCGATTGTGCCGGTGAAGAAGAAGTCGAAGGGGGCGTTTGCCGAGGAGGCGGCGCCGCAGATTACGGATGAGGAGGTCACGCCGGAGGAGCTGGAAGAGTATTTCGCGCGTCATTTCCTGAATCAATACGGGGCGGTGTCGCGTACGGTGTACGACGATACGCGCACGGTGACGCATGATTTGATTTCGCGGGCGTCACGTCTGGTGGGGCGCAAGGCGGCGGATAAGTTGCAGGAGCTCATGGTGCGTGAGGCGCTCCAAAATGCGCAGCGTGCGTATGTGATGCTGCCGGATAAGACGATTTTGGGCATTTGCGCGGAGGCTTTTGAGGATGTGCTGATCGGGGCGAAGACGGAAACGCGGGCGACGCTTGCCTACGATGCTCTGAAGGCGCTGCCGCGGATGGATTTGGCGTCCTGCCGCGCGCTGTCGCTGCTGCTCCTTTTCTATTATTCGAGAAACACGGAAAATACGTCGCCGCAGGCGTTTCGCAATTATGCGGAGCGGTACGTGAAGCCGCTCGTTTCCGAATTGCCGGGCGAATACGGCGGGTACCAGCAGTTGGAGTATTTGCATTGTATTTCTTTGGAAAATAAGGATATGCCTTTCGGGCAGGTGCTGCGGGATTTTTATCCGCTCGTCTTTTCGTATCGGGGCTGCCAATCGCAGGAAATTAAGGCGATTTGGGCGGATTGGCCGCAGGATGCCTTTGTGCCGAGCGTCTATCCGACGTATATGAAACCGGCGATCATCGATGATGAGATGCTCCCGGATTTCTTTGCGCGGTGCGGGATTGAGGATGAGAATAAGCGGCAGCTTTTGTCGGCGCTGTTCCATTCGCGGCCGGTCACGTACGATCGGAAGGAAACGGAGCACATTCTGGGCAAAATCGACCCGTCGTGGACGGATTTGCTGGAGGCGTGGGATGAGAGTATGCTACGCCGCGCGTCGCTGACGCTGATGGGGATGTATATCGCGCAACTGTATTTGCGTGTGGAAATGAATGAGGATTTCGATTTGTCGCATTGGATTTAAAAAGGAGCGGCTATGGGAATTTTTGAAATCATCGGGCCGGTCATGATCGGGCCGTCGAGCTCGCATACGGCGGGGGCGGCGCGCATCGGTCGTATGGCACGGGAAATTTTGGGCGAGGAAACGGCGGCCGCGGAAATCACGCTTTTCGGTTCTTTTGCGGAAACGGGGAAGGGCCACGGGACGGATAAAGCGCTGGTGGCCGGTCTTTTGGGCTATCCTCCGTCTTCGGATAAAATCAGAAATGCTTTGGAAACGGCGGAAAAAATGGGGATTCCCATTCGTTTCTCCGTGTCGGATGAAGATATGGGGCATCCGAATACGGCGGAAATTCACGTCACGGGAAAGAGCGGCCGCAAGGTCGATATCGTGGGACGATCTCTCGGCGGCGGGCGCATTTTGGTGACGTCCATCGACGGAAGTCCGGTGGAAATCACGGGTGAGGAGTACACGCTCATGACGAATCACAATGATAAACCGGGCGTCATCGGGAAAGTTTGCCAAACGCTTGCGGCGCATAATATCAATATTTCCAATATGCGCGTTTTCCGGAAGGGGCGCGGGGATGAAGCGGTCATGATTATTCATACGGATGAAAAATTGTCGGCGGATGTGCAGGCCGAGGTCGCTTCGTGCAATGAAAATATCATGCGCGTCATGGCTTTCGATATTATTTGAGATGAAGGAAATCGGAATGAAGGATTATCACAGCATACGGGACATTTTTGCGGAGGCGGAGCGGCTTTCGTGCTCGCCGGGCATTGTGGCGTGTCGCGCGGAAGCGGCGGCATCCGGGGCGACGTATGAGGAAACGTGGGCCAAAATGCGGGAAACGGTCCCCATTTTCAAACATTCCGTGCGCCGCGGGCTGGCGGATCGGTCGAAATCGCCGAGCGGCATGGTGGGCGGCGATGCGCACGGGTTCATGCGTGCGAAAATGAGATTTTTGTCGCCTCTTTGCCAGCGGGCGGTATCATTCGCTTTGGCCGTCGCGGAGGCGAATGCGAAAATGTATTGCATCGTGGCGTGCCCGACGGCGGGGTCCTGCGGGATTGTGCCGGCGGTCCTGGCGGCGATCGGTTACGACATACATCCGACGGATGACGAATATACGCGCGCACTTTTCACGGCGGGTGCCGTCGGAAAAATCGTCGCGGAAAAAGGCTCCATCGCGGGCGCGGTCGGCGGCTGCCAGGCGGAATGCGGCACGGCGATTGCGATGGCGGCGGCGGCCGGGCTCGATTTACTCGGCGGCACGACGCAGCAGATGGAAGATGCGATTGCATTGGGGCTCAAAAATATTTTGGGACTCGTGTGCGATCCGGTCGCGGGTCTCGTCGAAGTGCCCTGCGTGAAGCGAAACGGTTTCGATGCGGTCATAGCGCTCACGGCGATGGAAATGGCGCTCGCGGGCGTCCACAGCGTAATCCCGGCCGATGAAGTCATCGAAGCGATGGGACAAATCGGGACACTCATCCCGGAATCGCTTAGGGAGACGAGCCGCGCGGGACTTGCGGTGACACCGACGGCGCTTCGCATTACGGAAGAGACCGAGAAAAAATAAGTTTCCGACTTTCGGAGTTTCATAAACTCAGACGATGACGAAAAAGGAGTGATGTTTTATTTCCGAGGAAACGGTACGGACGATTGTCGTGGAGAATTTCCGCGAAGCGACGCATCTTTTGGAAAAGGGTAGCGCGTATTTGAAACTCATCGGCGCGCATTACGGCTGCCAAGTGGCCGGGCGCGGCAATGTGATTCGCATCGCGGGCGAGCCGGAGGCGGTGGAGCGAGCCGTGCGCATGGTGGAGGAGCTTCTCCGCATGGTGCGCGGGCGGATTGCGCTCTCCGAGCAGCACGTGAAGCAGGCGCTTCGCCTCTTTGACGAAGGAAACGAAGGCGTCATGCAAGAGCTTGAGGCGGATACGGTGAATGTGACGAAAAACGGAAGTCCCATCCATCCGAGGACGCCCGGGCAGAAACGGTACGTGGATGCGATTCGCAGAAATTCGATTACATTCGGCGTGGGGCCCGCGGGGACGGGGAAAACGTTTCTGGCGGTGGCGCTTGCGGCCTTTTATTTACGAAACCACGATGTCGAGCGCATTATTTTGGTGCGGCCGGCGGTGGAAGCGGGGGAGAAGCTCGGTTTCCTTCCCGGCGATTTACAGGAAAAAGTGAATCCGTATCTGCGCCCCCTTTTCGACGGCCTTTTGGCGATGCTGGGGCCGGAGGAATTTTTACATCTGCAGCAAAAAGGCGCCATCGAAGTGGCACCGCTGGCGTATATGCGCGGGCGGACGCTCGAAAAATCGTTCGTCATTTTGGATGAGGCGCAAAATACGACGATCGAACAAATTAAAATGTTTCTGACGCGTCTCGGATTCCGTTCGAAAATGGTGGTGAACGGGGACGTGACGCAGATCGATTTACCGCCGCATGTGCGTTCGGGCCTGGTCGATGCGGTGCGCGTTTTAAAGGACGTGCCGGATATCGCGCAGGTCACATTCGGCGAAGAAGACGTGGTGCGCCACGATCTGGTCGCCGCCATCATTCACGCTTACGAAGAAGACAGGAAGAAACACGGCGCAAGAGCCGAAACGTCCGGTTTCAAAGGAGAAAAACATGGAAATCACGATTAATTACAGCGATATGCGTTTCTATCATGAAGAATTGGAAACGCTCGTGCGCTACGTCCTCAATAAAGGCGCCGAATTGCAAAAAGTGCCGGAAGACGCGGAAATCAGCGTGCTCATTTGCGACGGGCCGACCATTCACGAGCTCAATCGCGAGTACAGAAATGTCGATGCGCCGACGGATGTGCTCTCTTTCGCTTTGAATGAAGGCGATGAGGAAACGTCGCCGGAAGAGGCGCTTTGCTTGGGCGATATCGTAATCAATGTCGACCGCGCCGAAGAGCAGGCCGAAGAATACGGGCACAGCCGCGAGCGCGAAATCGCGTATCTTTCCGTGCACGGTTTCCTTCACATTTTGGGCTACGACCATTACGAAGAAGAAGAGAAAAAGGAAATGCGCAAAGCCGAGGAGGACATTTTGTCCGCCTGCGGTCTCGAACGCATTGTGAGTGAGGATTGATATGGAAACGAAGTTTCATTCCGGTTTCGTCGCTTTGATCGGACGGCCGAATGTGGGGAAATCCACGCTGATGAATGCGGTGCTGGGGGAGAAAATTTCCATTGTTTCCGCTCATGCGCAGACGACGCGCAATAAAATCACGGGCGTCTGGAACGGCGAAAACGCGCAGATTGTCTTTTTGGATACGCCGGGGATGCACAAACCGCAATCGAAGCTGGGCGAAGTGATTCGGAAATCGACGGTCGATGCGCTGGATGAAGTGAATCTCATCGTATTCATGTGCGCGTGCGACGATCCGCTGGGAGCCGGCGATCGCTATATTTTGAAGCTCATTGAGGGGAAGAAAGTCCCCGTTTTCCTCGTCCTTTCGAAAATCGATTTGATTTCCAAAGAAAAATTGATGAAGAAAATCGTGCAATATCGCGATATTTATCCTTTCAAAGAAATCATTCCGGTTTCCTCGGTGACGGGGGATAATCTGGACGCGCTCACGAAAACGATTGTGAAATATCTGCCGGAGGGGCCGAAATATTTCCCCGACGACATGATTACGGATCAGCCGGAGCGCATTATTGCGCAGGAAGTCGTGCGTGAAAAATTGCTGCTCCGCACGCGCGATGAAGTGCCGCATGCCATCGGCGTCTACACGGAAGAGTTTCATGAAAGGGAAAACGGCATGGTCTACATCCGTTGCACCGTCCATGTGGAGCGTGATTCGCAAAAGAAGATTATCATCGGAAAAGACGGCGCATTGCTCAAAATCGTCGGAAAAGAGGCGCGCGAAGAATTGCAGGGCATCATCGGCGCGCCCGTCTATCTCGATTTGTGGGTGAAAGTCACCCGCGATTGGAAAAATAAAGATTATGTCCTGCGGGAACTCGGTTACAAGGAGAAAAAATAAGATATGGACACAGTGCCCTTAGACACGCAAATCGAATTGGCGGTTCTTTCTTTCGCGCTCGCGCTCATTGCGGCGGCATTGGGGCGTTTCTGCAGCATTGCGTACGCATCGCTGGCGCGCGTCCGAAAAAGTTATGTGGAAAACAACGAAGATCAGCCGGATGAGCTCATCGAAAAAATAAAGCCTTTTTACAAAGATCCCACGAAAACGCTGGCGGGCGTGCAATTTGCGGGCGTCTTGGCGGCGGCGTTTTTTGTGCTTTTCATCGGGGAAACGGGGTCCGTCCTGCGCGATATCGCGGAAATGGAAGGATGGATTGAGATTATCGTCGAATGGATTTTCTATTCCGTCGCGATGTTTTTGTACTGGATTTTTGCCATTCGCATTCCGGGCGATGCGGCGCTCGTGTTTCCTTTGCAAAGCATTGCCGACCATGCGTGGGGATTGCGCCATATCGGGAAAATTTTCGCGCCTTTCACCTCGGCGGGGCTCTGGATTATCAAAAAATGCCTGCGCCTGTGGAAAATTCCGTATACGAATGAAGTCGAATTCACGTATTCGGAAGATGAAATCAGAAACATCGTGGAGGAAAGTCACCGCGGCGGGAAACTCTCCGCTTTGGAAAATTTCCTTTTGAAAAATTCATTTGATTTCTTTGATTTGCTCGCGGTCGATGTCATGATTCCGCGGAGCGAAATGACGTGTCTTTATTATGAGGACAGCGTGGAAGAAATGCGGGATGTCATTTCCAAATCGCACCATACGCGCTACCCCGTGTGCACGGACGATAAGGACAATATCATCGGTTTCATCCACGTGAAAGATTTCTTTGAAAATCTGCATCTGGGCAAGAAAAATATTAAAAACATCATGCGCAATATTCTCGTCGTGCCGGAAGTGATGCCGGCGTCGAAATTATTGCAGCTCATGCGTACGAAGCGCATTTATTTCGCGGTCGTCGTCGATGAATACGGTGTGACGGCGGGGCTTGTCACGCTCGAAGATATCATGGAAGAGCTCGTGGGCGAGATTCAGCAGGAAAAAGATACGAATCCCGATTCCGTCGTGCGGCATGACGACGGCAGCTACGAATTCGACGGCATGGTCATTTTGGACGATGTGGAGGATTTGCTCGATATCGAATTCACGGAAGAAGGCGGCGCGAATACCATCGGCGGCTACGTCTTTTCCGCATTGGAACGCATTCCGAAAGCGGGAGATGCGGTCGAATATGCGGGCTGGATGTTCCGCGTACTGAAAATGGACGGTTTCCGCGTGACGCGCGTCAAAGCGGAGAGGAAACCGGCGGAAACGAAAGAGAGCGCAGAGGAGGAACAGTGAAACCGAGACTTGTCACCGGCACGGGTGTCGTTCTCAGAGTCGGAAAAGCCGGAGAGGGCGGACGCCTGCTTCGGCTTTTTTCGGCGACGGAAGGGCAAATTTCCTGCTTTGTGAGCAAGGGGACATTAAAGAAATACGGCCCGGGATTTTTATTTCCGTATGCGCATCTTCGCTATACGCTCGCGGTGTCGCCCGAAAGCCGGATGCTCGTGCAATACGAGGGGCGCCTTTTGCTCGATATGACGACGAAATCGTACGAAGAAATCGCGCAATGGTACTACGCGGCGGAAATTGCGATGATTGCGTTTCCGGAAGGGACGGCCGATGAGGATGTGTTTTACGCGCTGGAAACGGCGGCCGCGGAAGCTTCGCGGAAAAATCCGACACTCGTCGCTTTCATCCTGGCGATTCGCCTTCTGGTGCTCGCGGGTTTCGATCCGGCGGAAGAGGATCCGATGCAAAGCTACGGTCTTTCGGAGGAAACAAAAGCGCTGCTCCTCGCCTTTCGCCGCTACGACGGTAGAGGCAGCCTCTCCGTCCCCGTGACGAAAGCAACCTTCCGCGCCTGCGCCGAATATATAGATGCTTTCGCGGAGCGCACGGCGGGATTGGAGATGAAGACGAAGGGGGC
>CAVJQK010000004.1:7854-9264 GCA_963651795.1 Erysipelotrichaceae bacterium
TGCACAAAAGTGGCACTGAATTTTTCATATATAAAGGAGGACCTATGGAACGGTGGGATCGGTTTCGGGCGGATCGGCGCGTGCTCTTTTTATTCGGCGCGCTTTTTGTGCTGCTGGTCGGTCTCGGCGGTTTCATATATCACGAGACGTCGCGGGAGCCCGCGATGACGGTTGTCAAAAATTCGGCGGCGGAGGAGCGTGAAAATGGGCCTCGGATTTTCGTTTACGTCGCGGGCGCGGTGAAAAATCCCGGCGTCTATGAAATGCCGGCGGAATCGCGCGTGTATGAAGCGGTCGCCGCGGCGGGCGGTTTCCTTCCGTATGCGGAGGAGGAAACGGTGGAAATGGCCGGTTTCCTCAAAGACGGCACGAGCGTCTACGTGCCGCTTGCGCCGGAGCGCACGGAACCTTCGACGCCGGGGGAAACGCGCGTCAATATCAATACGGCGTCTCTTTTGGAGCTGCGCTCGCTGCCCGGCATCGGGGAAGTGACGGCCGCGAAAATCGTGGATTGGCGCGAAAAGCACGGCGGTTTCAAAAAAGCGGAAGATTTAATGGAAGTGCCGTCCATCGGGCAGGGCCGTTTCGCGAAATTGGCGGATCGGATCACGGTATGAACGGGCGATATTTACTCCTGTGGGCGACGCTTGCGTTCGTCTGCGGAATCGGTTTCGGAAAGGAGACGGCGTTTCCTTTTTTTATGACGGCCGGGAGCTGTATTTTATGCGGCGCCGGGTCGTTTTTTTGCATGCGCATGAAAGGGGCGCGCGCTGCGTTTCTGTGCATGATTTTCGCGCTCCTTTTCGCCGGAATGCTGCGGATGGATTTGGCGGAAACGGTGTGGCGCGCAAATTCTCACGGCATGATCGGGACGGAGGGGACTTTTACCGTCGTGACGTCGGGAGAAGGGCTCGCCGGGGACGGTTACATTCGCTCGCCCGTGAAACTTTTTTCCGTGAGATTTTCGGACGGGGAAGAACGAAATCTTACCGGCGATGCGTATTTGTATGTGCCGGAGGGAAAGGAAATTCCGGCCCCGGATTTGCGAATCGAGGCGACGGGCGAGCTTTCGGGTTTTCGTTTCTATAAAAATCCCGGGAAACCGGATTGGGAGAGCCGCTACGAAGACGAAAATCGCATCGGGCGGCTGTACACGCAAAGTCCGGCGGATGTGAAAATTTTTGGGACGGCGGATGAATTTCCGCTGACGCGCACGGCGTATTCCGTGCGGGAAACGATTCGCGAAAAATTTTCGGCGTATGTCGATCCGGCGAGGCTTTCTCTTTTGATGACGCTTCTTTTCGGCGGCAATTACACGGAGCTTCCGACGGGCGTTTTGGATTCTTTCACGACGACGGGGCTCGTGCACATTTTGTCCGTTTCCGGTTCGCATATGGCGCTCCTTTTCGG
>CAVJQK010000004.1:9274-11603 GCA_963651795.1 Erysipelotrichaceae bacterium
GATTTTGCGTGCTCGCGGGTAAATGGTTCGGCCTCTCCGATCGCACGACGATGGGCGCATCGCTTATTTTGATGGTGTGCTATGCGGCGCTGGCGGGATTTGTGGCGCCCGTCGTGCGCGCGGCTTTCATGGGGGCGCTCGCCGTCACGGCTCTTTTGTTCGGGCGCGATAAGGAAGGCATTCTTCTTTTGGCGGCGACGGTTTTCGCGATGACGGCCTTCGATCCGTATTATCTTTTCGACGTGAGTTTCCAATTGTCCGTCTTGGCGTCGGCGGGACTTTTGCTTTTTTACAAAAATGCGGCGGCGTGGCTTTCGGCGCATCGCGTGCCGAAAAAATTGTCGGAGGGCATCGCGCTCGCTTTTGCCGCGCAGGTCTTGACGGTGCCGGTCGTGCTCTATGATTTTCATCGGTTTCCCGTGTATTTCCTGCCGTCGAATTTATTTGTGGCGCCTCTTTTGGAAACGGTCATTCTTTTGGGACTTGCGGCTTCCGTCATCGTTTTCGTTTTCGCGCCGCTTGCGGGAGGCCTCCTATTCGTCACGGATTATTTGCTCTGGGCGGCGATGCGCCTCAATTTCTGTTTATCCGGTTTGCCGGGCTCGGTGCTGTATCTCGGCGCGATGAGTACGGAATGGATGATTTTTTATTACGCGGCGGTCCTCGCACAGCCGGCGGGATTGTATCGGAAAAAATTTGTGCCGACGGGATTTTTGTGCGCGGGCGTATTGCTTGCCGCTTTCGGTTTGTGGCGGATGCCGGAGAAACTTTTTATCGTGCCGGATTTGGGAAACGCCAAAGGCGCGGCGCTTTCCACGGATGCCGGGACGATTTTGTATTATAAAGACAGCGGCGCGCCTGGAAACGCGGGCGGGCGCGAATTGCTTTCCGTCCTGGGTTATTACGGCATTTTTTCGGCCGATGTGATGGTGCTTGATATGTCGGACGGCGCCGGCGTTTCCGCTTTTGCGCTCGACATGCCGATTCGCCACATTTTCATCCGTAAAGAAAAAGCGGCGCGGGCGGCGGAATTTTTGCGCGCGCATCCGGAGGCCGAAGTTTCCTATTTTCCGAAAGACGGCATCACGCTCACGGACGGGACGAAAATTTCCGCGGGTGGGAGCGATATCGTCATCCGAAGCGGCGCGGACGGTTTCTATTTCGACGGCGGCGCGGCGGCGGCCGTTTCCGGGCTCGGAAAGATTGATTTTTGGATGGGCGGAAGTCAACCGTTTCTTTCCGGGGTGAATGGTGATAAAATGAATACGATTTCTCCCGCTCGGTATGTGTACACCGGCGGCCGCGGAGAAGCGGCGGGGGAGGATCGCGATTTCTTTTCTTTGCATGATGTGAAAGTGTTCGATGTCGGAAACGACGGCATGGCGGCGTTCGGCCTGGTGCGCGGGGAGTGGGTGAATCTGTGACGGTAAGGCAAAAAAACGTGTGGATCGTACACGGCGAAGATGCCGTGCAGGTCCAAGAGAAAAAAGCGGAATTGCTCACGCGTTATTTTAAAGGAAACGTGCCGGAGCCGACGATTTTGGAGCCGGGCGCGTCGGTCGCGGATTATCGCTACGCATTGGGCGGGCTGTCCCTCTTTTCGACGCAGACGGCCGTCGTCGGGAATGCGCCGTATTTCTTCAAACGGGCGCTGCGCAAAGAGGATGAAGACATTTTTCCGATATTTCTGGCCGAATTACAGGACATTTCGGAAGATATTTTCGTCGTTATCGTCTGCGACGGGAAACCGGATAAACGTTTCAAAGCGGTGAAGGAGCTTTTCAAAATCGCGTCCGATTTGGAATGTCCGCTTTTGAAACCGGAAACGGGCGTCGAGCTCATGGAAATGCGCCTATCGGACGCGGGGAAGCGGCTGACGCCTTCGGCGCGCGCGCTTTTGACGGATGTGCTCGCATCGTGGTCGCAGCTTTCGCGCCCCTTCCTGATGACGGAATGTGATAAACTGGTCTTGATGGTCGGTGATGCGCGGGAGATTTCGAAAGAGCTTTTGGAAACGGCGCTCCCGGATTATATGGATCGCGGCATTTTCCGCTTCACGGAGCAGCTTTTGGCGCGCGATGCGACGGCTGTCCTGGACGCGGCCGATCATGTCTTTACGGATACGGATTCCATTTTGAAAAATACGGGATTCCTCGCGTCGAAGTTTCGTCAAATTAAAATGCTCAAAGAAATGAATCGCATGCATGCGCCCGTTTCTCAAAAAATGAAAATTTTGGCGCCGAGGGGTGCCTGGCAAATGCGCGCGCTCGAAGCGGAAGCGAAACTCGTTTCCGAAAAGGAAGCGTCGGATTTTTTGGAGGATATTTTC
>CAVJQK010000004.1:11613-19810 GCA_963651795.1 Erysipelotrichaceae bacterium
AATCAAAGATATTTTGCTGCGTTTCTGCCTGAAAAAGAAGGCATAAAAATATAAATCGTTAGGAGTCTTTTCAATGAAAAAATCATGGTTGGCGGGAGCCGTTTTGGCGGCCGGTGTGATTGCGTTTGTCGGTGCGCCGTATCTCATAAACGGGACGAGCGGCATGCTGCACGGCCTTTCGGTGGACGGGACGGTCGTTTCCGGCATGAGCCGCGCCGAATTGGTCGCTCTTTTGTCGGAGAAAAATCATAAAACGGCGCAAAAATCGCTGCCGCTTACGTATAAAACGGTGAAGGAAACGTGGTCTTTCAAGGATCTTTCCGTCGGTATCGATGCGGAGAAGGAAGCGGACCGCCTCATGAAATTGGGTCGGAGCGGAAATTTCCTCGAAGATTTGGAAGTGCAATGGCGCGTGCTCCTGTCCGGCGGGAAAGAGGAGCTCGCCGTGACGTACAATAAAAATGCACTCGCCGCGAAAATCGCCGATGCGGTGAAACGCTACGCCGCGCCGGCCGAAGAGCCGCATCCGGTCTTTGAAGGCGACGGCATCGTCAAATTTGCCGGCGGGAAACCGTATCTTAAAATCGATGCGAAAAAATTGACGGAAGCCGCGGAAAAATACATTCTCGGCCGCAGCGAAGGCGATGTCGCGATTCCCGTCACCGAAGAAAAATTCACCGCCGTTTCCCCGGAGCTCACAAAGGATATCAATCGCGTGCTCGGCGTCTACACGACGTATTTCGGCGGCTCGGAAAATCGCTGCGCCAATATCGCACACGCGGCGTCGATGATCGATGCGAAAGTCGTGAAAACGGGCGAGTATTTCTCTTTCAACGGCACGACGGGTCTTCGTACGCGCGAAAACGGATATTTGGATGCGCCCGTTTTCTTGGAAGGGAAATTGGTGCCCGATGCGGGCGGCGGCGTCTGCCAGGTGAGCTCGACGCTTTTTGCGGCCGTGCTCCGCGCGGGGCTTGCCGTCACGACGCGCACCTGTCATTTCGCACCTGTCGCCTACATTCCCATCGGGCAGGATGCGACGGTCGCGGATAATTATCTGGACTTCTGTTTCCTCAATCATTTAAAGAAACCCGTGTACATTCACACCGTGTACGAGCCGGGCGCCGTCACGGCGTACATTTTGGGAAACGAGGTCGATGTGCCGCAGGAAGCTGCCGTGTATGAAGTGTCCTGCGAGACGCTCCCGAATAAAAAAGTATTTAAAACGGACCCGGCGCAGGCCGAAGAGGTCAAGCACGAAGAAGGAAATTTGGGGTACGACGTCACGGTCTGCCAAAGCGTTTCCTGGGCGGACGGACGCACGTACAACGATTCTTTCCGTTCCGTATACGAAGCGGTGGACGATGTCTACATTTATAAAGATGCGGCGAAAATGAAAGAGGCCGAAGATAAAGCGCTGGGACGGAAACCGGCGCCCAAGAAGGAAGTCAAGAAAGAAAATGCGGAAACGAAAGTCGGAGAGCCGCCTGCGCCGCCCGTTTCCCCCGTCGAAAAGAAAACCCGATAAAAGGAAATCCGAGGAAATCATATGTCGAAATATCGTCTGAAATGCCGGACGGAAAGCGGCCCCGTCACTTTGATGGAAATCGATACGGAAAGCCGCGCCATGTATATTCAAGCCGAGAACGGAGAGGCAGCCCTTTCCGTTCTTTTGGGCATGGGAGAAGGGCTGGCCGCCGCGGATGAAATTTACATCAACGGGGAAGATGTCACGGAAAAAGTGCATGCCGCGCGTCCTTTCGTCCCGATGGAAACGGGAATTCCGCCGATGCCGCTCCCGGAAGAGGAGCCGCCGGCCGTCGAACTTCCCGCTTTTGCGATGCCCGCCGAATTGCCTTGTATCACCGATGTGCTTCCGAAAGAAGCGTTTTTGCCGCGCGAAAAATCGTCCGAGAAGAAATGGAACGGAATTTTCATCGGCCGTTCGCACATTAAAGGAGAGCCCGTCGAAATTTCGTCTCTGCGCGAGGAAGGGGACGGCGTCGTCATCGAAGGGACGCTCGTTTCCTATGACACGCGCGAACTTCGCGACGGAAAGAAATTGTATATTTTCCGCGTCGCCGATGACACGAACGGTATCGGCTGCAAGAAATTTTCGGATTCCGCCGAGGAAAGCGCCGTGTTGGACGCGCATCTCAAAGTGGGGAAACCGGTCAAAATCCGCGGAAATTTGCGCCTTGATTCGTACAGCGGCCGCCTCACTTTGAATGTGAATCAAATGGAGGAGGGCGAGGTCAAAGTCATCGAGCACAACGACGATGCCGAAGAGGTGCGCGTCGAGCTCCATTTGCATACGAAAATGAGTTTGGACGGGCTCATCGATGCGGAAGCGGCCGTGAAAACGGCGGCACAATGGGGCGCGCCCGCCATTGCGATTACGGATCACGGCGTGATTCAGACGTTTCCGAAATTGCAGGAATACGCGCAAAAATATAAAGAAAAAGTCATTTACGGCATGGAAGGGTACATGATTGAAAACCTTCCGGAGGATATCGACACCGACCGCCAAAAATACAGTCATATCATCATTTTGGCGAAAAATATGACGGGGCTTCACAATTTGTACCGCCTCGTCACGTTTTCCTGTCTGAATTTTTATAAGAAACGCCCGCTCATTCCCAAGCCGCTTTTGGAAGAAATGCACGAAGGGCTCATTTACGGCTCCGCCTGTGTCATGGGCGAATTTTATCGCGCCGTGCTCGCCGGGAAAAGCGATGAAGAATTGGAAACAATCGCGAAATTCTACGATTATTTGGAAGTGCAGCCGCTCGGAAACAATGAATTTCTGCTGACGGACGACAGTCATCCCGATGTGAAAACGGTCGAAGATTTGCAAAATCACAATCGCAAAATCATCGAAATCGCCGATCGCGTCGGGATTCCCTGCTGCGCCACATCGGACGCGCATTTCCTTTTTGAAGAAGATCGCATCAATCGCGACATTTTGCTCGCCAAATGGGTGAAACCGGGCAAGGACGATTCGCATCCGCCCGTATTTGTCCGCACGACGAAAGAAATGCTGGATGAATTTTCTTATCTGCCGCCCGAAAAAGCGTATGAAGTCGTCGTGACGAATACGCGGAAAATTGCCGCCGAATGCGAATGGATCGAGCCGCTGGCGGAAGAAGAAAAATCCTACAATCCGAAAATTACGGGCGCCGACGATGCGCTCGTCAAAATGTGTTACGCCAATGCGCGCGCCATTTACGGTGAAAATTTACCGGACATCGTGGAAGCGCGTCTCAAGCAGGAGCTCACGCCGATTATTCGCTACGGGTACGGCGTCCTCTATTACATCGCGCACAAACTCGTCAAACATTCCAATGACCGCGGCTACCTCGTCGGCTCCCGTGGTTCCGTCGGATCTTCTTTTGTCGCGACCATGGCCGGCATCACGGAAGTGAATCCGCTGGCGCCGCATTACGTCTGCCCGCATTGCCATTGGACCGAATTTTATACGGACGGCAGCGTCGGCGGCGGTTTCGATTTGCCGGACCGCGCCTGCCCCGAATGCGGCACGCCCTTGCAGAAAAACGGGCACAATATCCCGTTTGCCGTTTTCCTCGGTTTCGACGGCGATAAAGTCCCCGATATCGACCTCAATTTCTCCTCCGGCGACGACCAGTCCGACGCGCATAAATACACGGAAGAGCTTTTCGGCCGCGACAATGTATTCCGCGCGGGCACCATTTCCGGTTTGCAGGAAAAGAATGCGTACGGCGTCGCGAAAAAATATGCGGAAGTCATGGGGCTCAATTGCAACGATATTTATTTGGAAAAAATCGCCGGCGGCGTCATCGGCGTCAAGACGAATACCGGACAGCACCCGGCGGGCATCATGGTCTGCCCGCGCGATATGGATATTCACAATTTCACGCCGCTCCAATATTCCGCCGATAAAAAATACGAAAAAAACGAAGCGGGAGAACGCGTCCCCGGCACGATTACCACCCATTTCGATTATCATTCCATTTCCGGTCGCATGCTGAAACTCGACATACTCGGGCACGATGATCCGAAAGTCATCCGCATGCTGCAAGATCTCACCAAGGTCGATCCGATGAAAATTCCTTTCGACGATGCGGAGACAGTTTCCATTTTCGGCAGCACCGACGCGCTCGGATATACGCCCGAAAAATTGGCGGAAATTATCGGAAACAAAGGAAACACAGTCGGCAGCATCGGCCTTCCCGAATACGGCACGCTCTTTGTCCGCAAAATGCTCGAAGACACGAAACCGAAAAATTTCTCCGAGCTCGTCCGCATTTCCGGTTTCTCCCACGGCACGAATGTGTGGGTCGGAAACGCGCAGGATCTCATCAAAAACGGCACGGTGAAACTCGAAGAAGCCATTTCCACGCGCGACGACATCATGAACTATTTGATGGAGCACGGCGTGGAGCCGCTCACGTCCTTCAAAACGATGGAAAACGTCCGCAAAGGGAAAGGCCTCGAAAAAGGAAATTCGCACAACGAAGAAGAAATCCGCGCCGCGAAAGTGCCGGAATGGTTCATTGATTCCTGTAAGAAAATTTCCTATCTCTTCCCGCGCGCGCACGCCGTCGCCTACGTCATGATGGCGTTCCGCATCGCGTGGTTCAAGATTAATTATCCGCTCGCTTTCTACGCGTCCTATTTCACAATCCGCGCGGAAGGAAAATTCAATGCGGCGGTGAATCTCAAAGGTCTCGCCGCGCAAAAAGCGGAGCTCGCCCGCGTGAATACGATGGATAATCCGACCGATGTCGATAAAAAGAACGCCGTCGTCACGGAAGTCGCGGCGGAAATGTATCTGCGCGGTTTCGAATTTTTGCCGATCAGTCTCGAAAAGTCCGGCGCGACGGAATTTCAAATCGTTGACGGGAAACTTCTTCCGCCCTTCAATTGCATCCCCGCCATGGGAAACACGGTCGCGAAATCTCTCGTCGCCGCCCGCGATGAAGCACCCTTCACGTCGAAAGAAGATTTGAAGAAACGCGCGAAAGTGTCGCAGACCATCGTGGAAACCATGGACGCCCTCGGCATTCTGAAAGGCCTGCCGGAAGAAGAGCAGATGAATTTATTTGGATTCTGAAAAACGTTGATGCGCGGATGCGTTGATGCGTTGATGCGTTGCAGGTGTCGCCTGCGGCGACGATTTTTCTATGCACTATGCACTTTGCACTTTGCACTGAAAAGAGGCATGGGGCATGAGGCATGAGCTGCAGGATGCGCTTCGCGCATATTTTGTCTTATAAATAAATTACAAAAGGTGGGCACTTTGTGATATAATGGAACGCGTTACGGGGAAGGGTGTCCGAGCGGTTTAAGGAAGCGGTCTTGAAAACCGTCGACTCTTCGCGGGGTCCATGGGTTCGAATCCCATCCCTTCCGCCAATAAAAACTAAGAGGCTTTGAAAATGCAAGCAAACATTTCCGGAGCCTCTTTTTTCTGTGTAAAGGAATCGTCGCCGTAGGCGACACCTCGATCTCATGCCTCATGCCTCATCCCTCATGCCTCGTTTGCAATTCTTGTAAACGGCCGCGCGTCGTGATATACTGCATAATAATAATACGGAAAGAAAAGTTTCCGAAAAGGAGAAAAAATTGGATATATACGGAAAATATCGCGCGGGTCTCACCTCCGTCATGGAGCATACGGCCGCGCAGATTGAAAGTTTCAACGGGGAAGAGCGCATTTTCGAGCATGTGCTGTATCGGCTGAAAAGCGATGAAAGCATGGCGGAGAAACTGGCGCGGAAAGGATTTCCCGTGACGGCTGACGCCGCCGTGACCGACGTGCGCGATGCGATCGGTTTCCGCATCGTGTGCCGTTTCATAGATGATATTTACGAAAATATCGAAAAAATCCGCCGCCTGCCCGGCGTGACAATTGTGACGGAAAAAGATTACGTGAAGAATGTGAAGCCGAACGGATATCGCAGCTATCATCTGATTTTGGACGCGGAGGCGCCCGGCGATACGGCGCGCGGTCATTACTTCGTCGAAGTGCAGATTCGGACGATTGCGATGGATTCGTGGGCGGCTCTCGAGCATGAAATGAAATATAAACACAAGGTGGAAAATGCGGAATTAATCGGGCGCGAACTCAAGCGCTGCGCCGATGAATTGGCGTCGTGCGATGTTTCAATGCAGACGATTCGGAATTTGATTCGAAAGGGAAACCAATGAAAATTTTACTGGCGGAAGACGAAAGAGCGCTCTCGGATGCGGAATGTGCGGTGCTTAGGCATTTCGGACACGAAGTCGATCCGGTCTACGACGGGGAAGCGGCGTGGGAAAAAGCATCGTCGGGCGCGTACGACATTATCATTTTGGATATCATGATGCCGAAAGCGGACGGCATTTCCGTCCTGAAAAAAATTCGGGAAACGGGGGATGTGACGCCCGTCATCATGCTGACGGCGAAAACGGAATTGGACGATTGCATCACGGGGCTCGATGCGGGGGCGGATGATTATCTCACGAAACCTTTCGCGATGGGCGAGCTTTTGGCGCGCATCCGTTCGCTCACGCGGCGCGCCGGCGAATTTACGCAAAAGGAGCTCACGGTGGGCGATGTGACTTTCGATTTGGAAGAATCGGAGCTTTCCGCGAAAAATTCCGTGCGTCTCGGCAGCAAAGAGGCGAAATTCATGCGTTTCCTCATGATGAATGCGGGGAAAGAATTGGAAACGGAGGAAATCCTGCGCCGCGTGTGGGATGATGAACCGGGCATTTCCGCGGAGATTGTCTGGATGTACGTTTCCTTTTTGAGAGAAAAATTGGCGGCCGTCGGTGCCGTGACGGAACTTCGGGGCGAAAAGGACGGGCCTTTCGTGCTCGCGGGTGGCTGATATGGATGCGATGATTAAATCTCTTCATCGGAAATTCATAGCGGTCGCGACGGCGGCGGTGTTTCTGATTGTGGCGGTCGCCATCGGCGTCATTCACGGGATGCTCCATTTCACGATGGTGGAAGAAAATCATTCCGTGCTGGATCATTTGGTGGAAAATAACGGTGTCCTGAGCGAAGATCGGCGCCCGGTCGGCGAGGGTTGGCTTCTGGATGACGATTGGTCCGGAAATGTGCCGGAATTTTATTATCAAATTCGCTATTTCTCCGTTCTTCTCGATGCGGAAGGCACGGCGAAAGTCGTCAACGTGAATCACATTTCGGCATTCGATGCGAAAAGCGCATTGGAAACGGCGCTCAAAGCGTCGCGCTCGGGCGATACGGAAGGATATTTCGAAAAAGGAAAAGCGCATTACGTCTACCGCGTCGCGCAGACGGGCGATGATGTGCTCGTCGTCATTTTGGATTGCACGCGCGATGTGCGGGCGCTGCAGTCCGCGCTCAAATACGAAGCGCTTTTCGGCATCGGCTGCGTGCTTCTCTTCGTCGGTGTCATGACGCTCTTTTCGCGGCGTGCGATTGCGCCCTTCATCCAAAATGCGGAAAATCAGAAACGTTTCATCACAAATGCCGGGCATGAGCTCAAGACGCCGGTCGCGATTATTTCGGCCAATGCGGAAGCGCTGGAGCTCATCGGCGGCAAGAACGAATGGACGGGCAATATTTTGAAACAGGTGCGCCGCCTCACGCTTCTCATCAATGATTTGATTATGCTTTCGAAAGTGGGGGAAACGTCCGAAAAAGATATTGTGCTCGTCGATACGGATATGACGAATACGGTTTCGCAGGGCGCGGAAGGTTTCCGTTCTTTAATCGAAGGGGACGGGAAACAATTGGAAACGGATATCGCGGAGAATGTCACGGTGAAGGCGGAGCCGAAATTTTTGGCCGAGCTCATTAATATTCTTCTCGACAATGCGGCGAAATATTGCGATGAAGAGGGGACGATTCGCGTCGCGCTTTCCAAAAAGAAAAACGGAAAAGGCGCCGTGCTGGACGTTTCCAATAAGTATGCGGCCGGCAAGGGCGTCGATTACAGTAAATTTTTCGAGCGTTTCTACCGCGGCGATTCCTCACACAACAGTGAAAAAGCCGGCTACGGCATCGGCCTTTCCATGGCGGCGGATATGGTGAAACTGATGCACGGGCGGATTGAAGTGCTGTATGCGAATGAGACGATTACATTCCGCGTGACGATGTGAATTAGCAATTAGCAATGAGCAATTAGCAATTCAGGTGTCGCCGGATGGGTTGATGCGTTGATGCGCGTATGCGTTGATG
>CAVJQK010000005.1:0-17959 GCA_963651795.1 Erysipelotrichaceae bacterium
AGCGAGCGATTATAAAAATGCCGCGCAGCGCTCCGCTAAAGCGCATACCGCACGGCGCACGGCGCAAAGCGCAGGCTTCAGCCTGCTATAAAAATGCCGCGCAGCGCTCCGGTTAAAAGCTGTCGGCCGTTAGCTGTCGGCCGTCGGCTTTGCGAAAAGCGGAGCGTGATTTTTGTTTCCCACTTCCATCGAAAAAAGATTTCATATATAATAAAAAAGATATCGGGAGAATTTGTTTCCGGGACAGAACCGGGGGGTTATATGATGAGCGTGGCCAGCGCGCGGACTTGGGATACGAAAAAAATTATTCTTCTTTTGATTTACGTTGCCGTTTTTTTGGTGGCGATGAAAGAAAAAACGTTTTATGCCTGCGTCGTTGTTGCCGCGCTTTTATCGTGCTGGCGACAATTCCGCTACGGGCACGAATGGCGTGTCGGTACGCTTTGGATTCCGGGCGCGATTTTTATGGCGTGCTCTCTCATTTCGACGAAATTTTCCTACGATTGGCGTTTTTCCCTTTTCAATTGGTGTTTCCTGCCGCTTTTTTATGCGATTTTTTATGTGCTCATTGTGTCGTATGTGCGGGAAAAGGAGGAAGTGCGGCGATTTTTGGCGGCGCTTTTGGGCGGGCTTCTCTGTGTCGTCTTCTACGGTTTCCTGCAATTTTTCCACATTGTCGATATCACGGGGGATACGGTGAATGCCGCTTGGGTGGATGCGAGCCGGTTTCCGCTTTTGTATCGGCGCCTGTATTCTACGCTGCAAAATCCGAATCTTTTCGCCGGCTATCTTTTGATGATGCTCGGCATGGCGGGCGCTTTCTTCGTTTCCTTGAAGGGGAAACGGGAGAAATCGTGGCTCGGCATTCTGATTCTTCTCATGGGCGTGCTCCTTTTGGCGACGTATTCGCGCGGTGCCTGGGTGGCGGCGGCGGCGATGCTGGCGGTGCTGGCGATGACGTACGATAAGCGGCTGTGGCTCGTGTTTCTGGCGGTGCCCGTCGTGCTCTTTTTCTATCATGGGCAGATTACGGAGCGTTTCCTTTCCATTTTTTCGCGTGAGGATACGTCGACTTCGATGCGTTTCGCGCTGTGGGAAGCGACGATGGCGATGATTAATGAGCATCTTTTGACGGGTATCGGGTGGGGGATTTATTTCGCGACGTACCCTTGGTACAATTTCTATATTCAGGATCCCACTGTCGTCATTTATCATGCGCATAATATGTATTTGCATATCACGGCGGAAAATGGGATTCCGGGCGCGATCGGTTATTTCTGGTTTTTCTACGGGCATGCGGTCTTGGGGGCGAAGCTTTGGAGGAAATCGAAGGATCCGTGGGTGCGCGCCATCGGTTTCGGTGTGATGCTTTTCATTGTCGGGCTTTCCGTGTACGGGCTTTGCGATCATGTGCTCTTCGGGAGGAGGCTGTCATTTTTGTTTTACGGTCTCTGCGCGCTTTGCATGGGGCGTGTGCTTTCGGAAAAGAACGGAAATGTATAGTTTCCTATAAAAAATGTAAATATTGAGAAAAAATTCAATTTGTCAATATTACATTGAAAGAATTTTTGAGAATGACTGATAGGAATTTTTTATAACTCGTATTAGATATTTTGGTCATGCTCACTTAGAACAAAAACGGCGATAAATCGGAAATTTGTGGTATAATAAAGTAGTTTGAAAGGGCATGGAGCATGGAAGCTCGGTAAATAGGCATTCTTCTGATTTGACATTGGGCCCCGGCTCAACTACAATAGAAGTGCGAGAAGATATGCTCATTTCGAGTGGGCGGCTTTGCGCGCCGCGGTTCGGCAAAGACTCTGTGGTTTCAAACTACGAGCTTTATTATATTTTTTCTGTTATTTTTAGGGAGGATGAAAGTAATGATCGATATCAACGACAGCGAATTCCTTAGCAGAATTGAAGACAAATCCCTGCTCTCCAAAATCTGCGACGCGAAGACTGCGGCGGCGATGATCGGCGCGGGCGACATCATCGGTATCTCCGGCTTTACGCCGTGCGGCTACCCGAAGATCACCATGCATGAACTCGCCGAAAGAATGAAAGAAAATCCGTTCCAGGTCGACATCTGGTCCGGCGCTTCCACCGGCACGCAGATCGACAAAGAATTGGTCGAAGCGGGCGGCGTTCGTCTCCGTACTCCGTATCAGACCAATGCGGTTCTTCGTAAAGCGATCAATGCGGGCGATGTAAATTACTGCGACCTGCACCTCAGCCATTCCGCTCAGCAGTTCCGCGAAGGGTTCTTCTCCAATGCTGCCGGCGAACGCGTCACCGGTCCGGATTTTGCGGTTATCGAAGTCTGCAAAATCACCAAAGACGGCGGCCTCGTTCCGACCACGGCTCTGGGCAACACCCCGATTTTCGTAAGCCAGGCAAAGAAAGTCATCATCGAAGTTAATACGACTCAGCCGGTTGCTCTCGAAGGCATGCATGATATCTACGAGATGCCGAACCCGCCGCATCGTCAGCCGATTCCGATCACCTCCGCAGGCGACCGCATCGGTACCACATACATTCCGTGCGATCCGTCCAAGATCGTAGCCATCGTTCCGTGCGATATGCCCGACGTAACCCGTGAGCTCGCTCCGCTCGATGACGACGCGATTAAGATGGGCAACAACCTCGTCGAATTCCTCACGAACGAAGTTAAGCACGGCCGTCTGCCGGAAAATCTGCTTCCGCTGCAGTCCGGCGTAGGCAACGTAGCGAACGCCGTCATCAACGGCCTCGTTCGTTCCAGCTTCAAAAACCTCTCCGTATACACCGAAGTTATCCAGGACGGCATGTTCGACCTGATCGACGGCGGCAAGATCGACATGATCTCCGGTACGTCCCTCTCCCCGTCTCCGGCCGGCCTGAAACGCTTCTATGAAAACATCGATGAATATCGCAAGAAGATCATTCTCCGTCCGGAAGAAATTTCCAACAACGGCGAAGTCGTACGTCGTATCGGCGTCATCGGCATGAACACCGCTCTGGAAATGGATATTTACGGCCATGTCAACTCCACCCATACCTCCGGCACCAAGCTGATGAACGGTATCGGCGGCTCCGGCGACTTCGCTCGTAACGCATTCCTCTCCTGCTTCTTCTGCCACAGCGTGGCGAAGGGCGGCGCGATCTCCGCAATCGTTCCGATGTGCACCCATGTCGACCACACCGAACACGACACCCACGTATTCATTTCCGAAAACGGCGTAGCCGATGTTCGCGGTCTCGTTCCGAAGGAAAGAGCGAAAGTCATCATCAACAATGTGGCTCATCCGTCCTATCGTGAACAGCTCATGGATTACTACAACGAAGCATGCGCAGCCTGCGGCAACTCCCAGACCCCGCATATTCTCTCCAAAGCATTCTCCTTCCATGAAAGCCTGGCCAACACCGGCTCCATGCTCTTCAAGAAATAATTTCGGAAAGAGAAAAATCCGTTGATTCTCCGCGAAAGCGGGTATCATATACATAGCTCCCAAAGGCAGCCTGCGGTGCAGGTGACCGCAGGCCGACCTTTTCGGATCTATACTTCGGAGAACTTGGACTTACGATGAATAAGAAGACAGGAAATGCGCGATTCATAAAAAAAGGAAAAAGAACTCCGCCACTTATTTATTTTTTTAGGAGGAAGATGAACCTATGGCAAACGAATCCCTGAAAGAAAAACTCGCAGCATACGAGGAAGCCTATGCAAAAGCATGCGCAAAAAGCCCCGAAAGAGTTGGTCTGAAATTCAACAAACTGTACACCCCGCTTGATATCGAAGGTTTCGACTATGAAAAAGACCTCGGTTTCCCGGGACAGTATCCCTACACCCGCGGCGTACAGCCGACCATGTATCGCGGCCGTCTGTGGACCATGCGTATGTACGCAGGCTTCGCTACCGCTGAAGAATCCAACAAACGTTATCGTTACCTGATTGAAAACGGCGGATCCGGTCTTTCCTGCGCATTCGACCTTCCGACCCAGATCGGGTATGACTCCGACGATGCCATCGCTCAGGGCGAAATCGGTAAAGTCGGCGTCGCAATCGACACCCTGAAAGATATGGAAATTCTGTTCGACCAGATTGACCTCGGCAAAGTTTCCACCTCCATGACGATCAACGCTCCGGCTTCCGTACTGCTCGCTATGTACATCGCCGTTGCGGAAAAACAGGGCGTACCGCAGGATCAGCTGCGCGGCACCATTCAGAACGATATTCTGAAAGAATATGCTGCTCGCGGCACCTACATTTTCCCGGTTAAACCGTCCATGCGTTTGATTACCAACATTTTCGAATACTGCTCCCAGAACGTACCGAAGTGGAACACGATTTCCATTTCCGGCTACCATATCCGTGAAGCAGGCTCCACCGCTGCACAGGAAATCGCATTCACGATTGCCGACGGCATCGCTTACATCGAAGCAGCTCTGAAAGCGGGCCTCCACATCGATGACTTCGCAGGCCGTCTCTCCTTCTTCTGGAACGCTCACAACAACGTCCTCGAAGAAGTTGCTAAATTCCGTGCATCCCGTCGTCTGTGGGCTTCCATCCTCAAAGAACGTTTCGGCGCTCAGAAACCGAAGTCCATGCAGCTTCGTGTACACACCCAGACCGCAGGCTCCATGCTGACCGCTCAGCAGCCGAACAACAACATCGTTCGTGTTGCTCTGCAGACCGCAGCTGCTGTTATGGGCGGCACCCAGTCCCTGCACACCAACTCCCGCGACGAAGCACTCGCTCTTCCGACCACGGAATCCGTTACCATCGCTCTTCGTACGCAGCAGATCGTTGCTTACGAATCCGGCTTGGCTGACGTCGTCGATCCGCTGGGCGGCTCCTACTATGTAGAAGCAATGACCAACGCAATCGAAAAAGAAGCGCGTGAATACATTGCGAAGATTGATGAAATGGGCGGCGCTGTCGAAGCTATCGACAAAGGCTACATCCAGAAAGAAATCCAGGATTCTGCTTATGCTTGGCAGATGGCTGTTGAATCCGGCGAAAAAGTTATCGTCGGCGTCAACAAGTTCACCATGGAAGAACCGCCGGTTGAAGGCCTGCTCCGCATCGACGCTTCCGCAGGTGAATTCCAGAAGAACAAACTTGCGAAAGTAAAAGCTGAACGCGACAACGCAAAAGTTCAGGATGAACTCGCGAAACTGAAAGTAGCAGCAGCTGATGAATCCGTCAACCTGATGCCGGTCATCCTCGACTGCGTACGCGCTTACTGCTCGCTGGGTGAAATCTGCGGCGTACTCCGCGAAGTATTCGGCGAATACAAAGCAAAGGCTCTTCTCTAATAATAGGACTTTCTGGAGGTAATCAACAATGGCAGATAAAATGATCAGAGTACTCGTAGCAAAACCGGGCCTCGACGGCCATGACCGTGGCGCAAAAGTCGTAGCTCGCGCTCTCCGCGATGCCGGCATGGAAGTTATTTACACCGGCCTTCGTCAGACCCCGGATCAGATCGTTGAAGCAGCAGACGCAGAAGACGTAAACGTCGTAGCTCTGTCCCTGCTCTCCGGCGCTCACAACACCCTTTTCCCGGAAATCGTAGAAAAACTGAAAGCAAAAGGAATGGAAGACGTCCTCGTAATCGGCGGCGGCGTTATTCCGGCTGCTGATATCCCCGGCCTCGAAGCTGCCGGCGTAAAAGCCATCTTCACCCCGGGCACCCCGACCAAAGAAATCATTGATTTCATCAAAGCAAACGCTTAATTGAAACAAGATTGACCCGATTGGTCATTTAGTTGCGGCGGGGCTGCCGCAAGGCGGCCCCTTCCAACTTTTACTACTCTTACGAAAGGTAGAAAAGTTATGGAATTCTCAATGGAAGATTTCTGGAAAGGTTCCAGACGTGCCTTAGCAAGAGCGATAACCATTGTCGAAAACGAACGGGATGGATATGAAGATATCATGAAAGAGATCTATCACCATACCGGTCGTGCACAGGTCATCGGTGTTACCGGTGCGCCTGGTGCGGGTAAGAGCACACTGTCAGACCAACTTGTGAAATACTACCGGGAAATGGGCAAAACAGTCGGAGTTTGCGCGATTGACCCGACAAGTCCATTCAGTGGCGGCGCGATCCTGGGCGATCGTATCCGTATGAATGATCTGACCTTGGATCAGGGTGTTTACATCCGCAGCATGGGTACGCGTGGCAGTCTGGGCGGTCTGTCCCGGAAAACAACAGATGCTGTCAAACTGATGGACGCATGGGGCATCGATGTTATTTTCATCGAAACCGTCGGCGTAGGTCAGTCTGAAGTAGATATAGTCAAAAATGCGGATACAACGCTTGTTGTGCTCGTACCTGGACTGGGCGACGACATTCAGGCAATCAAAGCCGGCATTCTGGAAATCGGCGACGTATTCACCATCAACAAGTGCGACCGCGACGGCGCGGATCGTCTCAACATCGAAATTGAGATGATGCTCGACCTCGGCGAAGCACAGGATTGGAGACCGCCGATTGAAAGAACCATTGCCAGCGAAGGACAGGGCGTCGGAGACGTCGTGAACTCCCTGAATGAACATCGTAAATATCTTGAAGAATCCGGCTTGCTCGAAGAAAGACGTCGCGAACGCGTCAAGACCGAGCTCGGCGAGATGATTCACGATCGCATCTCCCGTCGTGTGTTGGGTGAAATCACCCGGACGGGCAAATTTGCCGACTACGTGGAACAAGTCTATGAACGGACGACAGATCCGTACACAGTCGTCGATTCCATCGTAGGAGATATATTAAAATAATTCAAAGGAGGAATTATCATGGCATTCAAAGTATTGTGTGTCGACCATGTAGGCGTAGCAGTAGCCGATCTTCAGGCTTCCAAAGCAATGGCTATGGAAGTACTCGGTCTGAAACCGTTGATGGCTGATGAAACTGTCGAAGAACAGCACGTCACCACCAGCTTCTTCAAACCGTCCGCACAGTCCGAAGCATGCGAACTCGAATTCTTGGGTTCCACGACCGAAGACGGCCCGATCGCTAAGTACATCGCAGGCAACGGCGGCAAAAACGGCTATCAGCATGTAGCTCTTCGTGTTGATGACATCGCGGCAGCACTGGCTGACCTCGACGCAAAAGGTGTTCGCCTCATCGACAAGAAATGGCGTGTAGGCGCAGGCGGCTGCCACATTGCGTTCTTGCATCCGAAAGCTACCACCGGCGTTCTCATCGAACTGACCGAACGTCCCGGCGGTCCTTCTTTCTAATCTTTGGATAAGGAAAAAATCCTTATAGATTCAGAAACCGGAATAGCCCTGTCCGTATCAGTCAGGGCTCCCCGATTGGGGAAAGTATTTTGGAGGTGTAAGAATGTTATCTGTTGCAGAAAGAATTGAACTCCTGCACAAAAACCTCGATCATGTAGAGGCTATGGGCGGGGAAAAAGGTGTTGACAAACAGCATGCAAAAGGAAAACTCACCGCTCGTGAAAGACTTGCAAAACTGTTTGACGAAGGCTCCTTCGTAGAAGTCGACGCTCTCGTAAAATCCCGTTGCCACAACTTCGGCCAGGAAAAGAAAGATCTCCCGGGCGAAGGCGTTGTCACCGGTTACGGCACCGTAGACGGCAGACTCGTATTTGCATTTGCTCAGGACTTCACCGTTGAAGGCGGCTCCCTCGGCGAAATGCATGCTGCTAAAATCGTACACGTACAGGAACTGGCTCTCAAAGTCGGTGCTCCGTGCGTAGGCCTGAACGACTCCGGCGGAGCTCGTATTCAGGAAGCTGTAGACGCTCTGTCCGGCTACGGCAAAATCTTCTGGAACAACACCGTTGCTTCCGGCGTCATCCCGCAGATTTCCGCAATCATGGGACCGTCCGCAGGCGGCGCTGTTTACTCCCCGGCTCTGACCGACTTCATCTACATGGTTAAAGGCACCAGCCAGATGTTCCTGACCGGCCCGGCCGTAGTTGAATCCGTCACCGGCGAAAAGATCACCGCAGAAGCTCTGGGCGGCGCTATGACGCACAACTCCATCTCCGGTGTAGCACAGTTCGCAGCTGAAAACGATGACGACTGCATCAGCCAGATTCGTTATCTCCTTTCCTTCCTGCCGAGCAACAACATGGAAGACGCTCCGATCGTCGACACGACCGATTCCCCGACCCGTACGGAAGAATCCCTCAACACGATCATGCCGGAAAATGCGAACGCTCCGTACGATATGTACAAAGTCATCAAAGCTATCGTAGATAACGGCGAATACTATGATGTCGCTGCCAACTGGGCAAAGAACATCATCACCTGCTTCGCTCGTATGGACGGCCAGACCGTCGGCATCATTGCAAACCAGCCCTCCTTCATGGCAGGCTGCCTGGACTACAATGCTTCCGATAAATCCGCTCGCTTCATTCGTTTCTGCGATGCCTTCAACATTCCGCTTCTGAACGTCGTCGACGTACCGGGCTTCCTCCCGGGCAAACAGCAGGAATACGCAGGCGTTATCCGCCACGGCGCAAAGATGCTGTTCGCATACTGCGAAGCGACCGTTCCGAAGGTTACCCTGATCATCCGTAAAGCATACGGCGGTTCCTACATCGCAATGTGCTCCCGTGAACAGGGTGCGGATCAGGTATTCGCTTGGCCGACGGCAGAAATCGCCGTTATGGGCCCGGCGGGTGCGGCAAACATCATCTTCAAGAAAGATCCGGAAAAGGATAAACGTACCGAAGAATATGTTGCCGAATTCGCAACTCCTTACAAAGCAGCTGAACGCGGCTATGTAGATGCAGTCATTGAACCGAAAGATTCCCGTCCGTATATCATCAATGCTCTGGCTATGCTTGCCAGCAAGAGAGAGCTTCATCCGGCGAAGAAACACGGAAATATTCCGCTGTAATCGGTTAGCCGTTTGAGATAATATCACAGAAAGGATGGGGACAAATGGACATGTCTATTTGCATAGGCGGCGCTGCTCTCGTCGTCTCGGTGATTTGCCTTGTTATGATCAATAACATCAACGGCAAACTCAGCGCAGGCGCGGCAAAACCGGCTCCCGCTAAAGCAGCGGCTCCGAAGGCGGCAGCTCCGGCTGCGGCAGCTCCGAAAGCCGATAATGGAGCCATCGTTGCAGCGATCGCAGCAGCACTTGCCTGCATGGAAGGCGGCGAAGTGGCTTCCATTCGTCTGGCACAGAAGAACGTCGGATGGACCGCAGCGGCACACATTGCCGGCGTGCAGCAGTTCTGATTTATTCAGAAGTATCATTTTCTAAGGAGAGAAAGACAATGAGAAAATTCACAGTAACCGTAAACGGTGTAGCTTATGATGTAGAAATTAATGATGGTTGCGCATGCGCAGCAGCTCCGGCAGCAGCAGCTCCGGCAGCGGCTCCGGCTCCGGCGGCAGCTCCGGCTCCGGCGGCAGCTCCGGCTCCGGCTCCGGCAGAAGCTCCGGCTCCGGCAGCAGCTCCGGCAGCAGTAGCAGCCGGCGAAACCTCCATTGATGCTCCGATGCCGGGCAAAGTCACCGCTATCAACAAGAAAGTCGGCGACGCAGTTGCTGAAGGCGACGAAGTCATGATTCTCGAAGCTATGAAGATGGGCAACCCGATCATGGCTCCGTGCGGCGGCACCATTAAATCCATTGCCGTACAGGTCGGCCTGTCCGTACAGGGCGGCGATCAGCTGTTCGTTATCGGCTAATCGGTCAATAGGAAATATGAAAGAGGCAGTGCTCCGGCGCTGCCTTTTTTGTATTTTTCAATAAAGGAGGAAACATGCCTTTCTTCATTTCCGACAAAGACATCACCACATTAAAAGTCCATGCTGTCGTGAACGCCGCCAACACCGGCCTGCGCATGGGCGGCGGCGTGTGCGGCGCCATATTCCGCGCGGCCGGCCCCGCCGAAATGACAAAAGCCTGCGAACCCCTTTCCCCGATACAGACGGGAGACGCCGTCATCACACCCGGCTTTGCACTTCCCGCCAAATACGTCATCCACACCGCAGGCCCCGTCTGGGGAGAAACGGCAGACGACCCCGCCTTACTCTACCGCTGCTACCAAAGCGCACTGCAATTAGCCGCGGAACATAAATGCAAAACCGTCGCCTTCCCGCTCATCTCCTCTGGCATCTACGGCTGCCCGAAAGAAACCGCCGAAAAAATCGCACGAAAAAGCATCCTCGACTTCTTGGAAACCCACGAAGACATGACAGTCACCCTCATCCTCTTCGGCGCGTCCGTCGAAAAGGCACGGCAGAGGAAATATGAGGCGCTGTACGAAGAAATGGATGAACTTTTCGAAACGAGAAAAGCGCCGAAAGAGGAAATATTCGCAGCGGATGCGATTTCCGAAAAATCCGTTTCGGAAAAAATTTTGTTGAAACCACTTGCGTCTCATTGCGAATGCGTCATCACACAGGCGGAAGGCGCCGGCGCCGAGCTTCCGCCCGAGCCTGAGAGCTGCTTCTCCGACGTCCTCTTCCGTTTCATCGACGAAAAAGGACTTACCGATCCCGAAGTCTATAAAGCCGCCAATCTGGACAGACGATTATTTTCCAAATTTCGCTCCGTGCGCGATTACACACCGAAGAAAATGACCGTGCTTGCCTTGGCGGTGGCACTTCGGCTCACCGTAGAACAGACGGAAACGCTTCTCGATGCCGCGGGATACAGTTTATCACGCCATCGCCGTGCCGACGTCATAGTCCGCTGGTTCATGGAACGAAATCTCTACGATATTTACGAAATCAATGACATGCTGCTCGCGTTTCATCAAAAACAACTCGGGCAATAAAAGAGGATGCCGTCACAGGCATCCTTTTTTACGTGCGCGGAAATGTATTGATTTCACGATTTCTTTACGGATTTCTTTTTCGAAGGTCTCGTACGAATGTCGGCGCACATACAGTGCAATATATCCATGTTTTTATGGACACCGGCTCCCGTCGGCGCATATCCATAGACTTGGTCTTCATCGATATCGAGCTCCCTTGCGATTTTCTTTTCATCGATATTGGCGGCCGAGAAAATAAATTCCCAACCGTATTTTTCCTTGGCCGTGGAAATTTTCTTCTTGATATCTTCGTAAGAAAATCTCGTGCTGGCATTTTCGTATCCGTCCGTCGTGATAAAGAAAATCACATCGTCCGGGCGATTCTCTTCCGGCATTTCGCGGATATCGTTTTTCATCTGATCCATCGCAATGCCGATGGCATCCAGCATCGCCGTGCAGCCGCGGACGAAATACTCATTCTCCGTCATCGGGGAAATTTTCCGGACATCACGATGCGAATAGAGCATTTCATACGAATCGTCGAAAAGCACCGTTGTCACAAAAAGCTTTCCGGGAAGTTTCCGCTGCCGATTCAGCATTCCGTTGAACCCGCCGATCGTATCCGTTTCCAGTCCGCCCATCGAGCCGCTCCGATCTAAAATGCAAACCAATTCCGTTTTTCTCTCTTCCGTCTGTTTCATGATTCGTTCCTCCTATTTGGAAATATAAAATGATTTCGTTGTCTGTATGATAGCAGGAAACAAACCCCTCGTGGTCGCTTGCCAAGCGACAAATGAATAAAACAAAATATGTGCGCAGCACACCTGTCAAAGCCCATGCCCCATCCCTCATGCCTCATGCCCGAGACGAAACACAAAACGGAAATATGTCTAAAAGGCATAACATTCTACACAATATAGGTATTGGCGCATAATCTGTTTTTGATTTACAATGGATTTATGAAACGAGGTGAGTGCGATGGAATTTCGGGTATTGCAATATTTTTTGACGGTGGCGCGGGAAGAAAGCATTTCGCGCGCGGCCGAAATCATTCACGTGACGCAGCCGACACTTTCGCGGCAAATTGCGCAGCTCGAAGAAGAGCTCGGGACGCCGCTTTTCGTGCGCGGAAAAAAGACGACGCTCACGGAAGCCGGCGTGATGCTTCGGAAAAAAGCCGAAGATATCGAGTTTCTTATGGATACGATCAAAACCGATTTCCGCACACGCACGGACGTCGTGGGCGAGATTCGCATTGGGAGCGGCATTTACGCGGGAAGCAATGCGTTTCTGGAAAAATTGCCGGCTTTCATGGCGCGCTATCCGAAAGTGACATTCGATATTTACACGGCGTCGGCGGATTTACTCAAAGAGCGCCTGGAGCGCGGACTTTTGGATTTCGCCGTCATGCAGGAACCGATTGAAATCGGAAACGCGGATTTTATCCGGCTTCCCGAGCGCGACGTGTGGGGATTTCTTATGGCGGCTGATGCACCGCTCGCCGATGCCACCGGGATTTCCCGCAAAGATTTGAAAGGTCATCATCTTATGGCGAGCCGCCGCGCGCCCGTCCAAGGCGAATTCAAAAATTGGCTCGGCGAAGAATTGCCGGAATTTGACGTCACCTGTAATCTTTCGGGAAACATGCTGCCTTTTTTGCACGACGATTTTATGCTGCTCACCATCGAAGGCGCGGTGGACAAGCTCGATCCGGCCCGTTTCCGCTTCGTCCCGCTCACACCCGCCCTCACGACCTCGACGGTCCTCGTCTGGAAGAAACTCAATCCCGTCTTCGGGCCGGCCAAAGTCTTTTTGGAATTTTTGAAAGAAGAAATGAAAAAGGAGAAACTCGGACAAGAGTGAAACCGTAAGAAGAATTTCATGCGGGGAAAATTAAAAGTTTCCGTTTTTATTGACAGACATCGTTAAGAGTGCTATGATAATACCATCAATAGAATAAGAAAAAAGCAGGTGCCCCCGCGGGGGCTTAATAGGGAAGTCGGTGAAAATCCGACACGGTCCCGCCACTGTAATGCTGAGCCAATCCAAAAATGTCACTGGGGAAAATTCCTTGGGAAGGCGGAAAGGCGAGGAAGCCAAGTCAGGAGAACTGCCTGTTTTTGTTCACCGTTTTGACCTACGAGCGATGGGAAGGTGGCGTGTCTTGAAAGACTCTTGTCAGCTTGCACCCGTGGGGACGCAAGCTTTTTTATTGATTCGCCTCAGTCGTCTATGAGGGTATTCGACTTTGGAGATATGAGGATGGTGTAAGGGAAACGCCATTCTCCGGGCAATCGGGCGCTCGGTCGATTGCTTCTGAAAATTCCTTCCGCACGCGGAAGTTTCCTATATTCTTCCTCTCTCCCGATTCGGTGTCGGCAGGGAAACGACATTGAATCACCCCATTATTTTTTGAGAAACTTTTTTCTCACCTCTCTTTTGGCGGGCTGACCCCGCCTTTTTTCTTGCACCGGGCTTTTAAATATGATAAAGTAAAAAGAAATGAATCCGGTAGGAGGTTGCGGTATGAAAAAAATTTGGATGGCGGCGGCGTTGGCGGCACTTTGTCTTTGCGGACCGGCGGCGCATGCGGATATGACGATGGATTTCGGAAAGACGGAGGAAACGTATTCCCTTTCCGCGCCGGGAAAACCGGGCATCACGGTCAAGGGGGCGCTCATGGTGCCGCTTCGGCAGACGGCGGAATATTTGGGATTTTCCGTGACGCCGGAAGCGGACGGAATTCTGCTCGACGACGGCGTCCTGCGGACAAAAGTGCGCGTCGGGACGGATTCGTACGTCGTCTCGGCGGCGAGTACGGAAATGAAAGTGGAAAGTGCGCCGTTTTCTTTGGGGCTTGCGCCCGTCATCCAAGACGGCGTGACTTATGTGCCCGTTTCCCTTTTCAAAGTGCTTTTGGGAAATGATCCCGCGGCCGTTTCCGCAGACGGAAATGAAATCGTATTTTTGCCCGCAAGCGAGGCAGCGCCGGCTCTTGAAACACAGCCGATGCCGGAGCCGACGGTCGGGATGCCGAATCCTTTCAAAGAATTTGTGACGCTTTCGGGCATGCAGGAAAGTGCCGGTTTCCAGATGGCGCTTCCGAAAGTGAAGAAAGCGGAGGCCGTGTATCGCGCGATTCCGGGCGAGCTCGCCGAAGTCATTTATCGGAAAGGCGATACGGAATTCATGCGGATTCGCAAAGGAAAAGCGGCGGATGTCGCCGGCGATTACAATACCTACGACGTCACGAAAGTCGCGAAACTTCGCGGCAAAGAAGTGACAATGAAAGGCGATAAGAAACGCATGCACCTTGCAATTTGGCGGGAAGACGGATTCTCGTACGCGATTCTCTCCGGAGAAGGACTTCCGATCGGGAAAATGAAGGATTATGCGAAAGAAGTGAAATGAGTATAAAGGCATGAGGCATGGGGCATGAGGCATGAGCTTCAGGATGCGCTCCGCGCATAGATTTTTATAAAATGTTGCAAAAAAAAGAGGCTGTGGCAAGTGATAAAACATTTTGTCACAGCTTTTTTTGTTATTCGGAGATATTTTGTTTTATATCCAGCCGAATTTTTTACATGCGAGGTAAATGCCGTCTTGATCCGAGGGGGCCGTCACGTATTTGGCCATCGCTTTGAGCTCGTCTTTGGCGTTTCCCATCGCAATCGACATCCATTCCGGACGAAACATGGCGCGATCGTTCATGCCGTCGCCGAATACGACGACATCGTCATCCGTCACGTGATATGTTTCCATCACATAGTGAATGCCTTTATCCTTTTGCGTCGGCTCCAAAAGAAGCGTCCCGCGACGGAGCCACACGTGCGGAAGTCCGCATAAATCGATTTCGGACAATTCGTCTTTTTTGCAGGCGACGAAAATTTTATGAATGCAGGGCGCCGCTTCGAAATCAAAATCCGGCGTCACGCGGACATCGTAATAGCGGACGGGGACTTTTTCGAGATACCGCGCGTCTTTCGTGAGCGCAATTCGGGCGTTTTCCACAGCTGCCGCCCAAGGAAACTTTTCCGTATCGGTCTTGCGGAAAAATTCAAGGCAATTTTCTTTCGGAAGACCGTTGTGATAGCAAATTTTTCCGTCCAATGTCACGCATTCGCCGCCGTCGGATACACAGGAAGAGAGCCCGAGCGACTGTGCCACGGCAAAGGCATCGGATTGCATCCGTCCCGTCGCGATGGCGACAAAATGTCCGCGCGCGCGCAAAAGCGAAAGTGCCTCCCGCGTGCTCTCCGGCACCTCATTATCCAAAGGCTGCGTCAACGTCCCGTCGATATCAAAAAAGAAATATTTTCTCATCGCTCAACCCCCATTTTTATTATTTTAAAAAATTTCCCACGGCGGCGCAAGGTACAAAAATTCATTTTGACAAAATGCGAAAAATCTGATATTCTATACACGTTCATGGGGGTATAGCTCAGCTGGGAGAGCGTCTGAATGGCATTCAGAAGGTCAGCGGTTCGATCCCGCTTATCTCCACCAAGCCTGTCGAAAGACGGGCTTTTATCATGTAAAAAAGATGCCGCGCAGCGCACCTTTCAAAGCCGTAAGCCGTCGGCCGTAAGCCGTAAGCTTACGGCACAAAATCACTTGTGGTTTATTGAGACAATATCACATGTGGTTCAGATTCATGAATCGATATCGGAAAATTCTTTTTTGGAAATTTTGGATTTTTTTGGTATACTACGGGCAGAAGGGAAACGTGCCGGGGGAAATGTTTGAAACCGGCCGCCCGATTTCCTGTTTCCATCCTTTTTTTCAGAATAGGGGAATGTATCATGAAAACAAATCAGAAATTCGGTATGCTGTCCGCAGCGGTGTTTCTCACGCTGGTTTCCACGATTTTTCCACATGGGGGGGGGTGCTAGGAGCCGATTGCTTGTGCACGCATGATGATACCATGTGGCGGCAAGGCTGGACGGAGGTTGATGGCAGTACAACGTCTGTAGCTAGTGCCGTTGGCGGTTATAGCAATCAGGCGTCAAAGGAATACTCATCTGCTTTAGGGGTACAGAATACGGTACGAAATTACTCTTCTCAAGCTATTGGGTATAAAAATACCGTATACGGATACATTAGCGCCGGGATAGGGATAAATAATAAAGTGACCGGTAAAGAAAGTGCTGCTTTCGGGATGGGGAATGTCATCGGTGACAATACCGCTGAAACGGATACGTCCGACAAAAAAGGATATAGGACTTTTGTATTTGGCGCTCGGGTCAATACGGCGGCGAATAATGCGATTGTTTTGGGTTCCGATACTTCGACAGTCGCGAATAATTCTGTCGTGATTGGAAATGGCTCGACATCGACGGAAGAGAATGTGGTATCCGTCGGCGCGGAAGGAAATGAGCGGAAGATTGTCAATGTGAAGGCCGGCGAAAAGGATACGGATGCTGTCAATAAAGGTCAGATGGATAAGGCCATTGACGAAGCGCTGGCGGATATCGGAGTCGGGACCGGGGTGACGGAGCGGCTGAATCGGATGGATGATGACATCCATAAAGTCGGCGCGGGCGCGGCGGCGCTGGCGGCTTTGCATCCGGAGAATTATGATCCGAATGACAAGTGGAGTTTCGCGGTCGGCTACGGGCATTACAGAAACGCGAATGCGGGTGCGCTCGGTGCTTTCTTCAAGCCGAATGCGGACACGACGGTTTCCATCGGCAGCACGATTGGAAACGGAAATCCGATGCTGAATGCCGGCGTTTCCTTCAAGCTCGGTCATCGCGGTGCGAAACTTTCGCAAAACGCATCCAATTCGCAGCTGGTGCAGGAAGTGAATGCACTTCGCGCGGACAACAATCGTCTTCGGGATGACAACCGCGTGCAAGCGGAGAAAATCGAGCGATTGGAAGCGCAGGTTCGGGATGACAGCCGCGTGCAAGCGGAGAAGATCGAGAGATTGGAAGCGCAGGTGGCGGCGCTCCTTGCAAAAGAAGAGGTTTCATGGTAAAATATTTCCCGTATGTCAGGATAGTCCTCTGCCTTATGCGATCGGCATGAATGTCCGTTATGGGAGCCGGGTATTGTTTCCGGGCTCAAAAGTTAGGAGGAAAAGATCGTGAATATTATCGACACGCTCGAAAACGAGCAGCTTCGCGATGACATTCCCGCGTTCCGCCCCGGCGATACGGTGCGCGTACACACGAAAGTCATCGAAGGCAAAACGGAACGTATTCAGGTGTATGAAGGCGTCGTCATTGCGAGAAAGCATGCCGGCCTTCGCGAGACGTTTACCGTCCGTCGTATTTCCTACGGCGTCGGCGTAGAAAGAACGTTCTTCGTGCATTCGCCGCGTCTGGCGAAGATTGAAGTGAAGCGTCGCGGGATCGTCCGCCGCGCGAAACTCTTCTATCTGCGCGGACTCTCCGGCAAAGCGGCCAGAATCAAGGAAAGAAAATAAGAAACGAAAAAGCTGTGAGCACTCATGGGTGCTCACGGCTTTTTGCTTGGGCGAAGAGTAAAGAGGGAAGGGGAAAGAGGCGCATTTTATGTTTGGATAGTGCAAAGCGCAAAGTGCAGAGTGCAAAGTGAGAGGTGTCGCCTGCGGCGACGATTTTTTATGCCTCAGGCGCCGGCGGGCTGTGACGAATGGGGAATGGGAATGCGCTGCGCGCTGCGCGCATATTTTGTTATATTTGACAATTCGGGGAAAATTTCTTAAGATGGGAAAAGAAATTTGTTTCCGAACGGAGGGATGCGAATGAAACGTTGGATGGTGCCGGTTTTGGCGGCGGGATTATTGCTTTGCGGCGGCGACGCACTTGCCAATCGGATTCGCAGGGTCATTCCGGTGAATTTCATCACGATTGAAGTCGTCATGAAAGAACCGCTGACGGAAGCGGAAACGGATCCTTTCAATTGGGAAAAGGTGAACGGATTTTCTTTTAACGAAAATGTGCACATGACGGGCGCACCGATGGAAGTCGACGTGAAAGGGTATCCGAACACATATCACATTCCGGTCGACGGGCTCGATATCGGATACATTTACAAAATTTCCTATCGCGGCCAAAAAGCCAAAACATTCTCCGTGAAAGAGGAACGCGAGACGGAAGAAAGATACAAGAATCGCTACGGTGATTATTTCTGAAAGAAGCGCTGCGGCGCTTTTTTTATATAAAAAATCCGTCGCGAAGCGACACCGATTTTCCTATGCACTATGCACTATGCACTATGCACTATGCACTATGCAC
>CAVJQK010000006.1:0-17759 GCA_963651795.1 Erysipelotrichaceae bacterium
CGCTTATTTTGCTGAAAAACGAGTACAAAGACGGACATGCCGAAAAAACGATTTCCTCGGTGGAAAATTTATTGCACATACGCGTTTCTCATTATGCCGTTTTCGATGAAACGAGCTTCACGGAAATGATGGGGAAACTGGGAAACATCGAATTTTATGTCGAGAAAAACATGAATCACAGCAATCGGGAAGGCGTGACGGACATCAAATTGCGACAGGGCGTGCAATATTTGGACGGACCGTCGTCTTACGGATATTTGCGGTATGCGGAAAATACCGAAGATGAAATCGGACGCATTCAGCGCAATCAACGTTTCCTGAAAACTTTGATTTCCGTTCAAAAAAATAATTTGCCGTATTATAATCGCATCATGATACAACGCGGTTGGACGCCTTCGGAAACCGATATTTCCGCATCGGAAGCCGGAATTTTAGCTTCGGAAGTCACAAAAATGCCGGCGGAAAATATTCATTTCATGATTTTGCCGGGTAAGGCCAAAACGCCGGACGGTATCCGCATTTGGGATATCAATCCCGTGGAATTGCAATCGGCCATCGGTGCCGTCTTGGGACAGGCGCAGCCTACAACCAAATAAAGGTGTATTCGTACCATTCATATAAAAAGGAGAAATTATGACGAATCAGGAAAAAATCGAAACCATCTGTCACGCGATTTCGGAAAAGAAAGGCGTGAACATTCGCATTTTGGAAGTGACCGAGCACACATCCGTGGCCGATTATTTCATTCTGTCCACCGTGAGAAATGCCAAACAGGCACAGGCGGCCGCCGATGAGGTGGAAGAAAAAATGGAAGAAAAAGGGGAGCGCACGCTTCGCCATGAAGGATATCGCGAAGGCGATTGGATTCTCCTCGATTACGGGGATATCATCCTCCATATTTTCACCGATGAAGAACGCCGCCGCTATGAGCTCGACGAATTGTGGGCGGAAGCGCCGGCGACGGAATATCATGACGTCACAACGGAGTATCATGAATAAGGAAACGGAAACCGTCGGCACGCCTCTTGTCGAAAATTCGATCGCCGAATTAAAAGTGGTGCGTTTGGCCTCTTTCGGCGCGTTTTTGGATGCGAAAACGGGAAATTCCGCCGATGATATTTTGTTGCACAAAGATCAGCAGACGGAAGAAGTCAAAGTGGGGGATACCGTAACGGTATTTCTCTATCACGATCCGCATCATCGAATGACGGCCAGTATGCGTCTTCCCAAAATCGAAGACGGAGAAGTCGCTTATACGGAAGTGCTCTTGACGACGCGTTTCGGCGCATTCGTGGAAGCCGGGACGGAGCGCGGGATATTTCTTCCGCATACGGAAACCGAAGGAGACATTTCCGCCGGGCAAAAAATTTGGGTCAAACGATATACGGATAAAACGGGACGCCTTTGCGTCACCATGAATGTGGACGAAGAAATGCGTCGCATCGCCAAACCGGCCCGCGGCATCAAAGTCGGCGGAAAAGTGACCGGCACCGTGTACAATATCACATCACAAGGCGCATTTTTAATCACGCGCGAAAAATGGATTGCCTTTTTATATAAAGACGAAATGCCCAAAAATTTGAAACCGGGGCAAGAAATCACCGGCCGTGTGACATTTATCCGAGAAGACGGGAGGCTTAATATTTCCCTTCGCCCGACGAAAGAACATGCACTGGATGCCGACGGTGAGGTCATCGTTTCCTATATGAAACGCCACGGGGGCACGATGCTGTATAATGATAAAAGTATGCCGCAAACGATTGAGTCCGTATTCGGTCTCAGTAAAGCGGCTTTTAAACGTGCTTTGGGCCATTTGCTGAAGAACGGCATCATCGACAAAACGCCCGAAGGCGGATTTTTTCTGATTGCAAAAGAGTAAAACGGGAGGATTTCTATGGAACATATATGTGCGCTTATTTTGGCGGCCGGCATGGGGACGCGGATGAAATCGGCGTTTCCGAAAGTTTTGCACAAGGTGAACGGCGTGCCCATGATCGAGCAGGTCATTTCTCTTTGCCGGGCGTCCGGATGCGAAGACGTGGCGGCGATTACCGGTTTTAAAGGAAACACAGTCCGCGAAGCGGTGGGAGACGGCATTTCTTATATCGAACAAAAGGAACAGCTCGGAACCGGTCATGCCGTCATGCAGGCAACCGATTATTTGAAACAAAAAAACGGATACGTTCTCGTCATTTGCGGCGATACACCGCTTTTGCGCACGGAAACGATTCATAATCTCATTTCCGAATGCATGCAGAAAAAAGCGGCGGCATCTGTGCTGACCGCCGTCATGGAAAATCCATTCGGTTACGGCCGCGTTCTTCGGGATGCTTCCGGACACATGACGCGTATTGTCGAGCAAAAAGACGGCACGCCGGAAGAACTTTCCGTGAAAGAAATCAATACGGGGACGTACTGTTTTGAAATCGGCGCGCTCTTATCGGCGCTTCCGAAACTTTCCGACGAAAATGCGCAGGGCGAATATTATTTGACGGATGTTTTTGAAATTTTAATCAAGGAAGGCCGTTTCATTCTGCCCGTCACTTGTGAAGATCCCGAAGAAACTTTGGGCGTTAATTCCAGAACGCAACTGGCCGAAGCGTCCGCCGTGCTGCGTCGCCGCAAAGCAGAAGAATTGATGGCTTCGGGTGTGACGCTCATCAATCCCGAAGCGGTTTATGTGGAGCAATGCGTCACTGTCGGTCCGGACAGCGTGCTCTATCCGGGAACGATTTTGGAAGGAAATACTATTGTCGGCGCGGGTTGCGTCATCGGGCCGGATACACAGCTTACCGATGTCATTTGCGGTGACGGAAACAAATTGAATCGCGTCTACGCCCATGATTGCGTCATCGGAAACGGAAACGAAATCGGACCTTTCGTGCATCTTCGTCCGAATACGAAATTGCACGACCGCGTGAAAATCGGAAATTTCGTCGAAGTGAAAAATTCGGAAGTGGGAGAGGGGACAAAACTTCCGCATCTCATTTATTGCGGCGATTCCGATTTGGGGAAAAACGTCAATTTCGGCTGCGGCACGGTCACGGTTAATTTCGACGGAAAAGAAAAACATCGCTGCACGATTGAAGATCACGCCTTCATCGGTTGCAATACGAATTTGGTGGCACCGGTTCACATCGGGAAACGCGCATTCACCGCCGCGGGCTCCACGATTACAAAAGATGTGCCGGATATGGCGCTCTCCGTCGCACGTGCAAAACAAAAAAATATCGAAGGATGGGTTGACGAGGATACATACAAGGACTGAAATCCGAATCGAGTGACATCGGTTTCCTCAAATGAAAAACTATTTCGGGCAATCCGGGGAAGCTGTGTTATAATAAGAAAAGAGTAACAAACTGTTTTTGTATTGTTATCGGGAGAGGAAGAATCTAAAATGGAGATGGAAGACGAATCCAGACTCAAAATTTTCAGCGGTACGGCGCATCCGGCATTGGCTCGGGAAATTTGCGATTATATCGGTGTACCGCTGGGAAAAGCGATGTGCGGCCGTTTCAATAACGGCGAAATCCAAGTTATGATCAATGAAAGTGTCCGCGGCAAGGATGTATTTATCATTCAGCCGACGGGGGCACCGGTCAATGATAATCTGATGGAAATGCTCATTATGGTCGATGCGCTGAAACGTGCTTCCGCCCGTCATATTACGGTTGTCGTACCGTATTACGGCTATGCGCGGCAGGATCGCAAGACGCGCGGCCGTGAACCGATTACGTCGAAACTGGTCGCGGATTTAATGTCCAAAGCCGGTGTGACGCGTGTGGTCACGATGGATTTGCACGCCGGACAGATTCAGGGTTTCTTCGATGTACCGGTGGATCATCTCGCTTCCGCTTCTCTGCTGGCCGGTTACGTGCAGGATAAACATTTGGAAAATCTGACGGTGGTATCTCCGGATTTGGGCGGCGTCACTCGTGCGCGCGATTTGGCGGACCGCGTGGAAGCGCCGATTGCGATTATCGAAAAGAGACGTCCGGAACCCGGTATTGCCAAAGTCATGAATATTATCGGTGAAGTAGAAGGACGCAATTGCGTGCTCGTCGATGATATGGTGGATACGGCGGGTTCTCTCTGCGAAGGCGCCAAAGCTTTGATGGAAGCCGGTGCCAAGGCCGTCTATGCGGCGGTATGCCATCCGGTACTCACCGATCCGGCAACGGAACGCATCAGAGATTCCGTCCTGAAAGAACTCATCGTCACGAATTCTCTCCCGCTGGAAGATTATAAGAAACAGGAAAAAGTGAAAGTCGTTTCCATTGCACCGCTCCTGGGCGAAGCGATCATGCGCATTTTCCATGAAGTTTCCATCAGCGAACTTTTCGATAAGACGGCTCACTGATTGTAAAACGGGCGGCTTCCCACAGAGGCCGCCTATTTTTTTGCACGATAAAAAAGGATTAAAATGAAATTAATCGCAGGGCTCGGAAATCCCGGGTCGGAATACGAGCATACGCGCCACAATATGGGATTTGACGTCATCGATGAATTGGCCGCGCGTTTTCATGTGTCCGTTTGGAAAGATGACATGAAAGCGAAAATCGCGACGGTTTCCATGGATGGTGAAAAAATTCTTTTGGTGAAACCGCAGACGTACATGAATCTTTCCGGAGAGGCCGTGGGCGCGATTGCGCGGTATTATAAAATCGATTTGGACGATATTTGGGTGATTTGCGACGATTTGGATTTACCGCCGGGAAAGACGAGAATCCGGCAAAAAGGTTCGGCCGGCGGGCATAACGGAATGAAATCGCTTATCACGCATTTGGGAAGCGAAAATTTCACGCGTTTCCGCATCGGCGTGGGGCATCCGAAGGACGGACACACGGTCATCGAGCATGTGCTGCAGCGGCCGTACGGGGACGATATCGCGTTATTGGAAACGGCGAAAAAAGCTACGGCCGACGCGGTGGAAGGCGCTTTGAAAATCGGCGTGGAAAAAGCGATGAATCAATTTAATCCGAAGAGGAAATGACATGAAAGGGACATTAATCGTACTGGAAGGAATCGACGGGAGCGGAAAGGCGACGCAGTCCGCGCTTTTGGAAACAAATTTCAAAGAAGCGGGGCGCTCCGTGATGCACATTTCATTTCCCGATTACGAAAGCGATTCGTCGGCCTTGGTGAAAATGTATTTGGCCGGCGATTTCGGAAAAAATCCGAATGATGTGAATCCGTATGCGGCGTCACTTTTCTATGCGGTGGATCGCTTTGCATCGTATCGCATGAAATGGAAGGAATTTTACGAGAGCGGGGGAGTCGTCATTGCGGATCGCTACGTCACGAGCAATATGGTGCATCAAATGACGAAATATGAGGATGCGGCCGCGCGCGATGCGTTTCTTTCCTGGCTGGAGGAAACGGAATACGGGCATCTGGGGCTTCCGCGTCCCGATACGGTGATTTTATTGGATGTGCCGCTTGCGCTTTCGGAAAATCTCGTCAAAGCGCGGCATGAGGCCGGCGGCAGCATGGATATTCATGAGCAGCATCTCGATTATTTGCGCCGCTGCTATGACGCGTACCGAGATTTATCCGCGCGGTATTCTTGGAAACGAATTTCCTGTACAGCTGATGGAGTCCTTCGCGCGCCGGAGGATATCGCAAAAGAAATTTGGGAAACGCTCAAAGCGTAAAAAGTTTCCCACATATAAAAGCAAAAACACCGAAGTTGAGGAAATTTTCTCCGAGCTTCGGTGTTTTTTTGTTTGCGGAAAATTTTTTATTTGCTTTTGAAAATCATGGAAATGGGGTTATTGGTGAAGAGATCCGCTTCATTGATGTAGCGACGCACCATTTCGACGGAGCGGTGGCGCGTCTGTTTCATGATGAGTCGTTCTTCGACGCCGGAAAGAGCCGCGTAGGTGGCAAATCCGTGGCGCAGACTGTGAGCGCCGTACATTTCGGGATCAAGGCCGATGGCGGCCGCATAGCGTTTCACAATGAGGTTGACGCTTTTATCGGAAAGGCGATTGACGGATACTTTGCCTCCTTTGGAAATGCTTCGGAACAGGGGACCTGTCGTAATGCAGGCGTTTTCCATCCAATTTTTGACGGCCGTGACGCCGCACATGGACGTATCGGCGAGATAGGGGATGGCGACCTGTTGTCCCAGAGACGATTGGTCCGTCTTGGAATGGCGGATCGTGACGACTAAGCCCTGCCGCAGAAATTGTAAATCTTCCGCATCGAGCCCGGAAATTTCGCTCCGACGAAACGCGCCCATAAATCCCAAAAGGAGAAGCGCTTTATCGCGAATATCGGTGATTTTTTCGGGATCCATATCGGAAAAAATTTTTTGCAAATCATCCCAGTAAATGGGCGTTTTTCCTTTTTGATTGGCGCCCATCGTGCGGGATAGGCCGATTAATGTCTCGCGCACAATCCAGGAACGGCAGGGATTTTTTTCGGAAAGTCCCGCCGCATTGAAATTTTCGGATAGGGCGGAGATGCGGCGTCGAATGGTCGCGAATTTGGCATATTCGGCTAAATCGTTGATATAATTCACGACGGTTTCCGATGTGACCGGAAAATCATTGATATGATGATATTGGCACCAATCGCAAAAATCGTACCAATCCGCTTCGTAGGCGTCAATGGTATTTTCCGCTTTCGTTTCGGCCAATGTTTCCAAACTTTTTTCGGAAAGTCCGGTGTCGTGTTCTTCGATATATTTTTTTCGAATAAAAAATTGTTTTTTCATATTCATGAGCGTTTCCATCCTTTATAAAAATATTTTCTTTTCGGAAATTTTTTCATTACTTCCGATAACATTAAATTATCGGAAGTAATGTTTTCATTATTATACGGTAAATTCGCGAATTGCGCAATATGGATATTCTTTAAATATATGGTTCCCATAAGATAAAAAATTTTATACGGGAAATTGACAGTGCGCATAATTTCATTTACTATATATACATAATTGTTAGGCGATGTGAAATGCTCGCCGTTGTTTCAAAAAGGTGGCTGCTATGGAACTGAAGGACGTTATCAAAGATTATCGCAAACGCAACGGTTTGACGCTTGCGGATTTCGGGAGACGTGTCGGCGTGTCCCGTGCGTACATTTGCATGTTGGAAAAGGATCACGATTCCAAAACGGGAAAGAAAATTCGGCCGTCGGTGAAAACGATGAAACGTATCGCCGATGCGATGGATATTACCATTGACGAATTATTCCGCATCTTGGATATGGATGAATTGCTTATGGATCCCAAGCAGCTCGTGATGCTTCCGGAAGGGCTCGATGTGTATCCCCTGCTCCCCGAAGGCGTTTCCGCCGGCGTGCTCCAGGAAATCGATACGACGGATAAGCTGAAGCAGGTCTATGTTTCCGATATGTTCTTGGGAAAATATGCTCATGAAAAACGAATCGTATTCATGTACGTGAATGGGGATTCGATGAATCGCGTCATTCCGGACGGCGCCTTAATCGCCGTGCTGACGGATGTGTCGCTGGGGCAAATCGTAAACGGCGATATTGTCGTGTGCTCCGACGACAAAGGCGATTATGCGATTAAACGTTTCTATTTAGACAGCGAACACAATCGCATTATTTTGCAGCCGGACAGTTACGATCCGATTTATTATCCGCTTTTCTTTGCGGCGAACGATCCGCAATTGGAAATTATCGGGAAAGTAATCATGTACCAAACCATTTTATAAAATCCGCCAAAAAAACGCATTTCACGACTCTGTGAAATGCGTTTTTGATTGATTTCTTATTGATAAATAAAAATATCGGCCGCCGTGGGATCTTCGATAATTTCGAGTTCCCACTTTTTTTCTTGCGCTTTTTTTGCAAGATACGCTTTGAGTTTCGGGATGATGACGCGCTCCGTATAAAAATGTCCGCCGTCGACCAAAATCAAATCCATCCCGGCGGCGTCCAGCGCTTCGTGATAGCGCACATCGCCCGTCAAATATAAATCTGCGCCCTTTTCTTTGGCAAGAGCCGCAAATTCGCTGCCGGCGCCGCCCAAGACCGCAACTCTCCCGACTGTCCGATCCAAATTTCCCGCGGACCGTACGGCCGCCATTTTGAGTTTTTCTTTGATATAAGAAACGGCTTCGCGCCCGCTCATTTCCTTCGGCAAATGTCCGATGCGTCCCATCGTGTAGGATTTCGTTTCCTGCCCGTCGGTTTCTTCGGCCACGGGGACAAATCCTTCGCAATCGGTAAGCGAAAGCGCCTCGGCCAACGCATCATTGACGCCGCCGTCCGCCGTATCCAAATTCGTGTGAGCGGCAAAAGCGGAAATATCATGTTTCAAAAGAATCGAAAGAATACGGCCGCGCTCCGTCGTCGTGTCGACGGATTTCATGCCGTGAAAGAAAAACGGATGATGGGACACAATCATTTGCACACCATGCTCGGCGGCCCAGCGCGCATTGGCTTCCGTCAAATCCAGGGAAACCAAAATTTTCGAGACTTTCCCGTCCGGATTTCCCGCCTGCAGCCCCGGATTATCCCAATTTTCCGCCAATTTCCGCGGTGCCCATGTTTCCATGAGCTCCATAATATTTTTTACCGTGCATTCCATAATAATTCCTCCAATTTTTGTTTTTCGAGAATCGCCCGATTGCGGTTTCGAATATTTCTTTCGTTTCGGCTGTCCGGGGAAACGCCCCGCACGGTGAAATCTTTTTTTCGGATCAATTCTTTCAGAAATTCCGGAAACAACGGATCGCTTTGTCGAAATGCCAATACACCCGTTTCCTCTTCCGTTTCCGTCAGTGTCATTGTCCCGCGGCGCACCCGCATGATTTGATAGAGCATGCGATCTTCCTTCGCCAATGTTTCCGCATCGATTCGGAAACCGTTTTCGGCCAGCCATTTTCGCAATTCCCTTTGATGATTTTGCGGCTGCAAGACCAAAAAATCCAATGTTTCCGCTTTATTTTTTTCGTCTTTCAGAATTTGAATGATCATCAATCCGCCCATGCCCGCGATAACGGCGCCGTCGGCTTCGCCCGGTGCGAGTGGAGCGAGACCCGCACCGATTCGGACGGAAATTCTATCACGGAATCCGCTTTCGGACACATGATTTTCCGCGATTTCGGCCGGTCCTTTGTGAATATCGGAAGCGACGGCCGATTGAATGCGTCCCGTTTCCGCCAAAAAAATCGGTACATACGCGTGATCGGTGCCGATATCCGCGACGCACCGGCACATCGGCACCAAATCGCAAACGGCGGAAAGTCTGGGCGATAAAGAAAGCATAGGAGTCCCCCACTCTTTCATTTTATATAATGGATAATTATTTATGGGAAACAAAAATCCGAACCGCACGGGTTCGGACATGTTTTTGGTGGGCCCACCAGGGTTCGAACCTGGGACCAACCGGTTATGAGCCGGTGGCTCTACCGCTGAGCTATAGGCCCATAGCTCGTCAATGCACCTATTCTATCAGCGCCGTGCAAGTTCGTCAAGCAAAACAAGATAAACCGAGCCTTTTCATTCTCTGCGTTACTGTTATTTTAACGGCTTTGCCGAACGTTTCAATTTCAGCAGCGCTTTACCTTCAATCTGGCGAATGCGTTCGCGCGTGACGCCGAAATGAGAGCCGACTTCTTCGAGCGTTTTCATGCGTCCGTCTTTCAATCCGTAGCGAAGCTCCAGCACTTGACGCTCGCGTTCGGACAGTTCACCCATGAGCGCCTGCAATTGTTCGCGGAGCAAAATCGAACCCGCGGCATCATCGGGAGAAACGGCATCGTGATCTTCGATGAAATCGCGAAGATGAGAATCCGCTTTTTCGCCGATCGGCGTTTCCAAAGACAGCGGTTCCTGCGCGATTTTGCGAATGCGGAGCAATTTATTGACATCCATATGCAGCGCGGCCGCAATTTCGTCATTCGTCGCTTCGCGGCCCAAATCCGTCAATAATTGGCGGGACACGCGGTTGATGCGATTAATCGTTTCCACCATGTGCACCGGTACGCGGATCGTGCGGGATTGATCGGCAATGGCGCGCGTAATGGCCTGGCGAATCCACCACGTCGCATACGTGCTGAATTTGTAACCTTTTCGATAATCGAATTTATCGACGGCGCGCAAAAGTCCCAGGTTTCCTTCTTGGATCAAATCCAAAAATTGCAGGCCGCGGCCCAAATATTTTTTGGCAATGGAAACGACGAGTCGCAGATTCGCATCCGATAATTTTTTCTTGGCCCGAAGTGCCTTGATTTTATCGGCTTCCGAGGCGTCCGGCGAAAGGCCGAGCTCAATGGTCTTGGCAAGTTCGATTTCTTCTTCCTGCTTCAGTAAAGGGACCTGCCCGATTTCTTTTAAATAGAGGCGTACGGTATCATCCGGCGTCACATCCGAATTTTCGGCCGACAAGTCTCCGGCGGCATCCGCAAAATCATCTTCCGTTTTCGAAACGGATTCTTCTTCGGAAACGATGTCGGAATCCCGCTCCGTATACGCTTCTTCGTCTTCTTTCGATTCGTCGTATGCGGTTTCAAAAGAAATTCCGATATGACGGGCGGCCAATGCTTCGTAAATGGCGTCCTGCTCTTTGGGACCGAGGCCTTTTCGCTGCAAAAACAGAATCACATCGCAATTCGGTAAAAGTCCGTTGGCATCGGCGAGCGTACACAGTTCTTCTATCCAAAGGTCCAAATTTCTTTTTCTTCCCATTTTTCGCTCCTTTATCGATTGCTTAACGCGCGAATTTCCTGATTCAGGCGAATGCAGATTCTCATTTCTTCTTTGGAAGCTTCCGGATCGGTCGCAGCCAAGCTGTCGGCGCGCTCCGTGTGCTCCTTATATTCGGCCCGCAACCTGGATAAATGCAAAGGCCGCACATATTCTTCCTCCGGCACGGTGCCGATATATTCTTCTTTCATGATAAATTTCGCAAAATTTTCCGCATCTTCCGGCGGCAAATACGTTTCAATTTTTTTCGCATCCCAAGCGCCCGTTTCCGCCGCCTCACCGATGGCTTTTGCCACTTTGGCGCAAAACGGATCCGCATACGGGTAATTTTTCATTTCTTCCCAATCGGCCGGCGATTTACGATATTGCAGGCAATACCGCAGGAAACCTTCTTCCAGTATCGTCTGCTTTTCCGTCGATTTATCGGAAACCGTTTCCTCCTGCCGCGGCTGCGGGACATACATTTTAGAACGATTCTTTTTAATGAAACGCGTGGCCTCGCTGCGAATGAGCCCTTCGTCCAGCCGAAGCGTCTGCGCCATTTTGCGAATAAAGGCATCCAGCAAAAACGAATCGCCGCGCGCGGTCAATACGGCAAACATCGCCTGCAAAATCTGTTGCTGCCCTTCCAAAGACGTCGCGTCGAATTCTTTTTGCAATGACGTAAACATATAATCCATGGCCGGCTGCGCTTGGGATATGGCTTCCGAAAATGCATCCGCACCGTGGAGATTCACAAATTCATCGGGATCTTTCCCCTCGCCCAGCTGCGCCACGCGAAGTTTCAAACCGACGGGTCCCGCTATTTCCAAAGCGCGGCGCGTCGCATGTTGTCCGGCCGCATCCATGTCGTAGCAAAAAACCACTTCATCGGCATACCGTTTCAAAAGTTTGGCCTGTTCTTCCGTGAAAGCGGTCCCCAAAGAAGCGACGACATTGGTCACGCCGTGCGCATGAAGGGAAATGGCGTCCATGTACCCTTCCACCATGATGACCTGACGCTTTTTGCGAATCTCCGGCAATGCTTGAAACAGCGCGAAAAGAAGGCGGCGTTTATTGAAAATGGGCGTTTCCGGAGAATTCAGATACTTCGGAGTCCCGTCATCCATGACGCGGCCGCCGAAAGCCACCGGTTTCCCCCGTAAATTCAAAATCGGAAACATACAACGATTCCGGAACATATCAAAATAACGCCCGTTGCTGTTTCCGCACAGACCGGCATCCGTTAACACTTTGGGTGAAATATGTTTCTTTTGGGTGAAATCGGAAAATAAGCGATCCCACGCCGGCGGCGCAAAACCGAGCCGAAACGCTTCAATCGTCTCATCGGATAAATGGCGCGCATGAAAATAAGCCAGCCCCGGTTTCCCCATATTCGTTTTCAAAAGACAATTATGGAAATAGTCGCAAGCCAGCGCCGTCGCATCGTACATGGCTTCTTTGGCGGCTTCGCGCGCTCGATCTTCCGGCGACATTTCTTCGGACGGAAGCTCGATATGCGCCGCATCGGCCAATTGTTTCACCGCTTCGGCGAAAGTCAGATTTTCCATTTTTTGCAGAAACGTGAAAACCGTCCCGCCGGCATGGCAGCCGAAACAATAAAAGAGGCCGCGATCGGGCGACACGGAAAAAGAAGGCGTACGTTCATGATGAAACGGGCAGCATCCCCAATACCTGTTTCCTTTTTTCTTCAAAGGAACGTAGGAAGAAACCACATCCACGATATTGATACTGTCCCGCACGCGTTCGATCAAATCCGACGATATCCGCATACAAAACCTCTCATCATTCTATCGGAAAATAAAAACACCGACATCCTTTCAAACGCCGGCTTCATTTTTATCGGCCGTCAATTCCCGCCATCTCGTAGCCAAAAATTTTACATACAAAGCGGGATCCAGCCCGAAACTGCGGAGGCTGTATCCGTCACTGGCTTCCACCAAAAGCGTACGCCCGTCATCGGTGACGCCGAAATCAAGAGCATACGCCGCGGGCGCCGATTTGAATTCGGAAACGGCACGTTTCAAAATCTCCGCATCCGGGAATATATCCCAGTGTCCCTGATACGGCGTGAGCCCTATAATATTTCTTTCCATGACCCACAAACGCCATTCGGAAAGGAAATTCACTTTTTCGCTGCACCACACTTGGATATCTTCCACGCCGCCGCCCAATTTGATGACATCTTCGGAATTATCCAAAATCGTACCCGAAAAACGCTTGATATCGGAAACGGGTTTCACAAAAACATGCCACCCGTCCGTGCTGGACGTGATATTAAAAAGTGAGGATTTCCAAATTTTACGCCCCAAAAAAGATGAAAGTTCCTCGGGATAATCCAGGAGCGGAAGCGTAAGCCCCAAAGATTCCATGGCGACTTCCGTATCCTGCAAAGACCCCACGATGGGATCTTTCGGATCGTAATCTTCAATCGCATAGACCGCGCGGAAAGGCACCGTCTCGATTTCAAGCTGCTCACAGCCGATTAAAGCATCGAAGCAATTTTGATTGAAGCATTCTCCGGAATGACGGACACGAATATATACCTTCATCTTACACCTCATATGGGAAACAACTCTGTCGATATTTTACCATATAAAAGAATAAATTCCTATATGCATGAACGGTATGGGATTAAAGGAAAATTCGATACCGCAATTTCCTCGCCGACATCAAATTGCGAATAAGATGCATATTATGACTTTACGGAAACCGGTGCTAAAATAATCTCGTAGAAAATAATTTTTAGGGAAACCTACTTCTTTTCTCGTTTAAAAGTCGGAGGACATCATGGAAGATAAAAAAGAAAATCACGAACATAAGTGCGGATGCGAATGCGGCCATCATCATCACCACGAAGAGCATGAGCACGGCTGCGGCTGCGGATGCGGGCACCATCATCATGAAGAACATGTACCGGCGCATACGCACGAAAATGATACCGAACTGGCTCTTTACGAAAAAGATCGCGCGGACGTCATGAAAAGCGAATCCGAAATCGAACTCGATGAAAGACGCGCGCTCGGCCACATTCATCACGAAGAAACGGAAGACAGCTGCGAAGTATGCGGAAAAGATTTATCGCATTGCAAATGCCTGTTTCTCGAAGAAGGATATCTTCACATCCATTTTCGCCTTTCGCATTTGAATTGTCGTGACTGTGCGGCCAAATTGGAAGGAAAAATTCGGGAAATGCCCGCCGTATATTTTGCGTCCGTCAGTTTCATCACAAAAGAATTGCGCATCATTTCCAAAGAAGACCCGAATCTTCTGCTTCCCGCGATTTTGGAAACTGCGCATCATATTGACGGCGATATCGGACTCCTGCCGGATGAAACGGATAAAACGTACAAAACGGAAACCTATGCCATGCCGTCTCTCGATTGTGCCGCCTGCGCCGCCAAATTGGAACGTCTCATCAACGAATATCCTGGCGTCTTATCGGCGACCGTTTCCTATGCGACAAAACAATTGAAACTTACGGCGGAAAATCCGGACGCTCTCATTCCCGATTTAATTCGCGCGTGCAATACGGTCGAAAACGGAACCGTGATCGAAAAAGTTTCCGCCGCGAAAAGAAAACAAGCATCGGAAGAAGAAACCATGTCCGCGCCGGAAAAAGCGGCTTATATCCTCGCGTTTCTCGCCTTTATTCTCGGCATGCTGACGGAACACGCACCGGAGCTCGTGCCTTCTCTCTTTTCTTGGCAAACAGAAATTTGTTTCGGCATTTCTTATATGATTTTCGGCGGAGAAATTTTGCTGAAAGCCGGGAAAAACATCCTGCACGGTGAAATCTTCGACGAAAATTTCCTGATGTCCGTCGCCACTTTGGGCGCCGTATGTATCGGAGAAATGTCCGAGGCCGTCGGTGTCATGATGTTTTATCGCATCGGCGAATACATGGAAGATCGCGCCTCCGACAGAAGCCGCGACAAAATCATGGAGGCGGTGGACCTGCGCCCCGAGACCGTGCATCGGATTTGCGGCGCGGAAACGGAAACAATTCCCGCCGAAGAAGCGAAAATCGGTGATGTGCTGCTGATTCGCCCCGGAGATCGCATTCCGCTCGACGGCATTATCATCGAAGGAAATTCTCATATCGATACCTCCCCCATCACCGGCGAGCCCCAACCCGTCACCGTCGGCGTCGGCGATTCCGTCAATTCCGGATGCGTCAATGAAAACGGTATATTGAAACTGCGCGTCGAAAAACCGCTTTCCGAATCCATGGTTTCCAGAATTTTGGACTCCGTGGAAAATGCGGTGGCCGGCAAACCGAAAATGGATCGTTTCATCACCCGATTCTCTAGGATTTATACGCCGATCGTCGTCCTTTGCGCGCTTCTCGTCGCCGTGCTCCCGCCGCTTTTGACCGATGACGCATGGCAGCCGTGGATTTATACGGCACTGACCTTCCTCGTCATCAGCTGCCCCTGCGCACTCGTCATTTCCGTGCCGCTTTCCTTCTTTGCCGGTATCGGCGCCGGGTCCGAAAAAGGCATTTTATTTAAAAGCGGGACGTCCATTGAATCCGCCGCACACACGAAAGTCGCCGTCATGGATAAGACCGGGACTCTCACGGAAGGAAAATTCACCGTACGTGAAGTCCGCCCGATCGCCGACGTCACGGAAGATGAAATATTGGCATTCGCGGCGGCCGCGGAAACATTTTCCACGCATCCCATCGCGAAATCCGTTTCCGAAGCGGCGGCCGAAAAAAATCTTGCCCTGCCGCCCATGACCGATGTGAAAGAAACGGCCGGAAAAGGAATTGTCGGCGATTCCGACGGCGCCGTGATTGCACTCGGAAATGCCAAACTCATGAAAGATTTCGGCATCGATGTCGTGGAATCGCAATACAGTGCGGGCAGCGAAATTTGGCTCGCCATGGATTCGATTTTACTCGGAAGCCTCATCATTTCCGATGGCGTGAAACCGGATGCCGCGCGCGCCGTTTCCGCCTTGAAAGAAGCGGGAATTCTCCCCGTCATGCTGACCGGCGACGAAGAAAAGAATGCGCTTGCCATCGGCAATGAACTCGGACTCTGCGATGTTTTCGCCGGATTGCTGCCGGATGAAAAACTTTCGAAAATGAAGGAAATCCGCGAGAAACACGGCACCGTGCTCTACGTCGGCGACGGCATCAACGACGCCCCCGTTCTGGCCGGCGCCGATACCGGAGCCGCCATGGGAAGCGGCGCCGATGCCGCCATCGAAGCCGCCGATATCGTTTTCCTTCACACCGACGTCATGAGCATTCCGCAATCCGTCAAAATCGCGAAAACGGTCCTCTCCGTAGCCGGGCAAAATGTCGTCTTCGCGCTCGCCGTCAAAATTGCCGTCATGCTGATGGGCCTCGGCGGATTCGCCAATTTGTGGATCGCCGTCTTCGCCGACGTCGGCGTCACAATCCTCTGCATTCTGAATTCCGTCCGGCTCCTTTATAAAAAATTTTAAGAAACAAAAAAATCGTGCTCCCCTTTCGCTTGGGAAGCACGTTTTTTTATTGAAATTTATTTTGTTTCCGGAATCGGCACACTGTCGACTTTTTTATTCCGCTCCGCACGCGGGCCGATCGGATTCGGCATGACGACGACACTCCGCACCGTGCGATTTTGTCCGTTGATATAGAAAATCAAAACATCCTCTTCATCGGCGGAAAAATAAATATACGCCGGTTCCGGGACGCCGGACATGCGATTGACCTCCACCTTGTCCGGCACGCCGTAGACCGTTTCCAACGTGGAAACCAAATCCCCGACGGCGATTCCCCGCGTCGTCGGCATGGCGGAATCCGTCAAAAACATCGCGTTAATGCGATGCGTTTTCACATTCGTATTGATGCCGTAGCCCAAATAATAAATAATTTCCTCTTCGGGATTCGTCGCTTTGCGCAGCCAAGTTTCCCAGGAATGCTCCGAAAACGTGTCGCGCAGCCGATACCCGGCGATACGGAAATCGGCGGCCTTCGTATCCTTCGCCATTTCCTCCATGAACCTATCGTCTTTATACGTAATGCGGATATCTTTCACCGTCCCCTTTTCCACGGTGAAAAGCAACATTTGGTTTCCTTTAAGATAAATCATGTAGAAACAGCCCTTCGTGCCGTCCCAGAGGACGCGTGCCGGCCGGCCGTAACGTCGCAAAATATTTTCACGGCGGCTTCCGACCGCAATGCCGCGCGCCGTTTTGACGGACTTTCCGGAAAGATAGATTGCATCCGCCCCCGCTTTCATCTTGTCATCATATTTGGCGGCAAGCTCGGAAACAAAACGCACGGACAAATCTTTCCAGCCGTATTCGCTCCGCACGGCGCCGGATTTTTCGGAAACGGGATTCCCCAGATGCCCCGCGGCCTCCGTAAAAGATTGTCCCAAGGAAACGCCCTTCACGGTAAAATCAATCTGCTGCAAAGGAGACGCGTCAATCTCGAAAATTTTTTCCGGCTCTGCCTTCTCCTTTTTTTCTTTCGCCTCTTTTTTATCTTTTCCGATTAATTTCTTTGTATCTTTTTCCTTCGTATCCTTTTCTTTCGAATCTTTTTCCTTTGTTTCCGTCGAATTCGCCTCTTCCTTTTCCGAAGGATCGTCGGCCGTGATTACCTGTTCTTCATCGCCCTTTTTCGGCGCATCGGCCGATTCCGTATCGGCAATATGTCCGGCCGGATTTTTCGGCGCCTCATCCGCAGCCGCTATCCAACCTGTCTGAAAAAGCGCCGTCAATAACAGAGCTGTTATGATTTTACGTTTCATATATTCCTCCTGTGCTATTTTTTTGATGTATTTCAAATTTAATGTACTTTGAAAATCCGTTGCAGGAAACCGGGCGAATCGATTTTAATATCAAAATAAGACTCCGTTTTATCGATTTCCATGGTAATATACGGTCCCTTATTCCATTGTACCAGACGGGAACCGTATTTTCTCTGGAAATCGCGGGCATCCCATTTGCTCTCAAAATTAATGCGAAGGAAATTATGTTTCCGATCGATGATCCATGATTCGTGATCCTTTTTGTAAAGTTCCACGAAATCTTTTATATTTTCCTCTTCATTCGCACTCGTCATGTAATAC
>CAVJQK010000007.1:0-16062 GCA_963651795.1 Erysipelotrichaceae bacterium
CCGCCATTGATAAAGCCCTGACCGGCGCAAAGGTACGCAACACGAAAGCCGCGCGCGCATTGCTGGACATGGCCGACGCCAAACTGAATGACAAAGGCGAGGTCGAAGGGCTCTCGGCGAAAATCGAAGCTCTCAAGAAATCGGATGGATATTTGTTCGGAGATACGAACGCATCCGGATTCAAGCCGCACGAAGGCGGCGATAATGGCGGTAATACAGAATCAACCGCCGATCAGTTTATGAAAGCCCTCGGATAAGAGGCAGAAAGGAAATTTATTATGGCACTTAATACTCTTGAATACGCAAAGATTTTCCAGACGGCTCTGGATAAACAGATCCGCGAAAAAGCAACCACCGGCTGGATGGAAGCAAACGCCGGGCAGGTGCAGTACAACGGCGGGGATGAAATCAAAATCCCGAAAATGAGCTTGACCGGACTCGGCAATTATGACCGCGACAATGGTTTCCCGCAAGGCGCGGTGACGCTGTCTTATGAAACCATGAAGATGACCATGGATCGCGGCCGTACTTTCCAGCTCGACGCGATGGACGTCAACGAAACGAACTTCGTCGCATCGGCGGGCGCCGTCATGGGCGAATTCCAGCGTCTTTATGTGGTACCGGAAATCGACGCATACCGCTATAGCAAGATTTACGCAAAAGCAAACGAAGCCGGCAATGTACGCAGTCAGACCGTTACGGTAAAGGATATTCTGGCCGCACTCACCGAAGATATTGCCAAAGTAGAAGATAAAGTCGGCGAAAATGTACCGCTTGTTATTGCGATGTCCATTCCGTGCCGCAATTTGCTGAATCAAGCAAACGGCGTAGACCGTCACATTGACGTGGCAAATTTCAAATCCGGCGATATCGAACTGAAAGTAAATCGTTTCAACGGCATTCCGATTATTGGCGCGTCCTCTTCCGTCATGAAGACCGCGTTTGACTATGACGCGGGCGCATCCACCACGGCGGGCGGCTTTGCACCGGCAGACGGTGCGCTCGGTATCAACTGGCTGATTATGCTCCAGTCCGCGCCGATTGCTGTTTCCAAAACCGAAAAAGTCCGCATTTTCGCACCGGATACCAACCAGCACGCGGACGCTTGGAAGCTCGACTACCGCAAATACCACGATCTGTGGATTCCGGACAATAAACTTGACGCAATTTACGCTTGCGTCGCGAACGCCTGATTGTAGCTTAGGAGGAGGCCGCCAATGATTGAAGATGTGAAACTTCTTATCAGCGGAACGACGGGATATGAGGTACCCGAAACAGATTGTGCGCTTTTGTCGTATCTTTGGACGTCGACGGGGCAGTACATTCTGAACATGACGGCGCAAGAAGATTTTCCCGCCGAACTGGACAATCTCCAGACGCGCATGACTGCGGCGGCCTATATCTCCACTCATGTGTCGCAAATTGCCGAAGCGTGCGATATGAGCGCCGTAAAGATGATTAAAGAGGGCGAAGTTTCCGTCGATTTGTCGAATTCTTCACCCGAAACCATCTTGCAGGGGATTGCGGCGGAGCTGAAAGGAAATCCTGAGGAGGAAATGGCATGTTTCCGAAAATTGAGATGGTGAAAAAAGTAATCGGCCATTTATACGATCACGAAATCGTATCCGCGTACAAATACGAAAAAGTGACCGATGAAGAGACGGGCATTATGGAAACCAAACGGCAGACGCTCCCCATTGAAGGGACGCCGTGCCGCTTAGATGTTTCTTCAAGTGACCGGCAAGAAGCGACGTATGATGGGGCGAAGCCCGGAAGCATCGCGCAGAAAATCACGCTGTTTCTGGCGCCGGAAATTATCATCGCCGAAGGTTCGACGATTGAAATCCGCGACAGTAGCGGCGCGGTGCGTGCTTATACGGCGTCTTCCGTGCCGACGTATTACGCCCATCATCAAGAAATTTCATTATCTCTTATGGAGAAACGGCCGTGAATCTCATAGATTTTGCGAATAAATTGCGCAATGCGGAAACGGAACACGATGTATTCATGCGCGGATGCGTGGATGAATTATCGGGGCGTTTTTTGGCAAAGGTGCGAAAGCTTACGCCTGTAGGTGAAGGGCAGTATGAGATGGCAGACGGAAAGCCCGTCAAAATCCGAAACGGCGGAGATTTGCGCCGGGCGTGGAATACGAAATCGGCGCAAAAGTCGGGAAAGCGATACCGCGCTATCGTGCGGAATAATCTCAAATATGCCTCTTACGTCGAATATGGGCACCGCCAACACGTCGGCCAATTTGTGCCGGTATTGGGGAAGCGCCTTGTCAATTCGTGGGTACCGGGGCAGCATATGATGCAAATATCGCACAATGAAGTGAAACGGCAAGCGGACGCGATTATACAGCGGCGCTTTCATAAGTTTCTGAAAGGAAAATTGAAATGACAAACGAAATCGTGAATGCCATTGCAAAAGGCATAAAAAGCGCATGGGGCGACGGTTGCCCGCCGATATACGTGACGCAGCTTCGGCAAGGATTTTCCGCGCCGTGTTTCTTTATCGAATTGATTGAGACACACACGGAGGCGGGACTTGCGGGAGAGCTTCGCGGCAAGGGCGCCCGTTATCATGATGAGGTTTCTTTCCAAATTCATTATTTCCCCGAAACGAATGAAGGCGACGGCGGAAACGTCCGCGCAATGTACGATATTACCCCGTACTTAGGCATGGCCGTCGAAGTAATCACGCTTGCGGACGGTTCGAAAATCCGCGGACGGGATATTTCCCACACTGTAGATGACGACGTGCTTCATACATCCGTTACCTATGACGTTTTTTATTATCGTGTATGCGAGACGGCGCCGTACATGGAAACGCTTACGCAGACACAGACGACTGCAAAGGAGGATTAACTCATGGCAGAAAAGAAAAGCAATGCGCCCGTTTTCAAATTGGCGGCATTGGAGGGTTCAAAAAAATATCAGGCGAAAATCGATTTGCTCCGTGTTTTGCTGAATCCGGATAAAGAATATACCGAGGCCGAAATTGAGGATATTCTTGCGAAAGAACTCGCACGGCCTGTTGTAAAAGAAGTGAACTGATAGGAGGTAAAATATGGCTCTTGGCGGAGGAACTTGGCAGTTTCAGAATAAAATCCTGCCGGGTACGTATATCAATTTTGCGTCGAAAGTCCGCGCGGAGGCGGCGATTGCCGACCGCGGTTATTGCACCATGGCTATTGAAATGGATTGGGGCGCGGAAGAAGAAGTCTTTTCCGTAACGGCCGAAGATTTCCAGACGAATACGTCGGCTATTTTCGGCTATGATTATGCGAATGACAAAATGAAAGGGCTCCGTGATTTGTTTGCCCATGCAAAGATGTGTTATTTCTATCGCCTGTCCAATGGCGCGGTGAAAGCATCGAATTCCATGGGCACGGCGAAATATGCGGGCATTCGCGGCAATGACATTACCACGGAAGTCGTCGCAAACGTCGACGAAGAAGGAAAGTTTGACGTCAATACGTACATGACCGTGGACGGCGTCAAAACGGTAATGGAAAAACAGAAAGCACTTACGAAATGGTCGGAAGTCGAAGATAATGATTTTGTCGTCTGGGCGGATAAGAGCGACACGGAACTCAAGGCTGAGGCGGGTATTCCGATGACCGGCGGCAGCAATGGCGAAGCCGTGACGTCGAAACAGTATTCCGATTATCTCGACGCCATTTCCCCGTATTACTTCAATACGATGGGATATGTGGGAAGCGACGCCACGATTCGCAACCTGTTTATTTCCAATGTGAAACGGATGCGCGACGAAACGGGCGCGAAATATCAGCTCGTCGTATACGGCGCCGAAGACGTCGACCATGAAGGCGTCATTTCCGTGGCGAATAAAGTCAAGGATAGTGGCGAAGAGGTCGGCTCTCTGGTTTATTGGGTGACGGGCGCGGAAGCGTCTTGCGCCGTGAATGCGTCTCTTACGAATTCTACCTACGACGGTGAATATACCATTGATACGAAATACTCGCAGTTGGAGCTCGAACGCGCGATCCAGAGCGGCCGTTTTATTTTCCATAATGTCACGGAAACCGTATCGGGTGAGCTCGTTGGCAAGGTGAAAGTCCTTACGGACATCAATACATTTACCAGTACCACGAAACGCAAAAACAGCGATTTTTCGCACAATCAGGTTATGCGTGTGCTTGATCAGAGCGCGATTGACGTCGCAAATCTCTTCAATAAGACGTATCTCGGACATGAACAGAATGATGACGAAGGGCGTAAAGCACTTTGGGGCGATGTGGTATATCTGTGCAAAGAATATCAGCGCGTCCGCGCGATTCAGAATTTCACGGATGAAGATATCGAAATGCCGACGCAGGGCACGGAAAAGACCGCCGTGCTTTTGAATATGTGCATTCAGCCGACCTGTTGCATGGAAAAACTGTATGCGGCGGTAGTAGTGGCGTAACGGAGGGATAAATAATGGCACTTGATGCAATCAGCACGATGATGGCCAAAGACGTTATCAATGCGCGTTTGGCCGTGGCATACGTGACGGTAGACGGCGAGCGTTTCCGCCTGTTTCAGGCAAAGAAGCTCGAAGCGAAAGCCGAAAAGACAAAAACCGAGGTGGATATTCTCGGCCGCGTTTCCAAAGGGAATAAGGCTACGGGGATTAAATATTCCGGCTCTATGACCATTTATAAAAACACGTCCCGATTCACGAAAATGATGAAGGAATACAAGGACAGCGGCGCGGACATTTATTTCGATATGCAAATCACGAATAATGACCCGACGAGCGATGCGGGCGAGGAAACGGTAATTTTGAAGAATTGCAACCTTGATTCTTTGGCGATTGCCGCATTCGACGCGTCCGGTGAATGGCTGGAGCAGGAAGTCGAATTCACGTTTGAAGATTTCGAGATGCCGACGGCGCATAAAGACCTGGACGGCATGGTTTAACTTGGAGGTGATCCGATGTCTGATGATTTCAAAGCGTTTATGACGGCACCGGCGATTAAATCGCTGGAGGTTTCTTATGTGGCGTCTAAACGATTTACGGATGAAACGGGAGAGCAGATTGCGTGGAAATTCCATCCTATCACGGCGGCAGAAAATGACCGCTTGATTGAGGAAAACACTACGAAATTTGTAGGCGCAACCGGCAAGCAGGAAACCAATACGGATATGAACGGGTACATGATGGCGCTTTTGGCGGCATGTATTACGTATCCGAATCTCAAAGATGAGGAACTCCAGAAATATTACGGTGCTATCGGCGCCGACGATTTGGTTTCCCGTATGCTTCTTCCGGGCGAACTCACGGATCTGTTTAAAGCGGTATCGCAGGCGAATGGATTTGAGAATGACATGGATCGGAAAATCAAGAAAGCAAAAAACTAATTACAGGCAATGATAGCTGGGCGAACATTGCCTATTATTGTTTATTCAAATTTCATTGGCCGCCGTCGCAGTTATTGGCTCTGTCTCAAGAAGATAGAGCCTTTGTTGCGGCCGCGATTTCCATCAAGGTAAAAGCAGAAAAGAAGGCGATGGAAAAAGCAAAGCGCCGATGAGAAAGGAGAATCATGGCAACCATTCAAGAAGCGATTGAGCTTGTCGACGGGGCATCGGCAACGCTGCGCATGATTGCAAAATCGGCCGAATCCACGTCAAACAGTATCAGCGAGACGCGCGTCGCATTTGAGAAAATGCAGTCCGGCATGAACAGCGCGCGCGGTGTGATGGGTGGAGTTTCGGCGTCTTTCAAAAGCATGATCGGGCAGTTTGCTATGGGAAACATTGCGGCGAATGCCGTGATGACCATCGGGCAAAAATTGGCCGAATTGCCGGGAAGAATTACCGCCGCCTCCGATGCGTATGCCGGTATGCAGGCAAGGCTCAAATTGGTGGCGGGGAGCGCCCGGGAAGCCGCCGCTATGAATGAACAGATTTTCGCCGCCGCCATTCGGTCGCGCGGTTCATATGAAGGAATGCTCGCCAACGTCTCCAAACTTGCGATGACCGCAAAAGAAGGTTTCCCCGATCCGAAAGAAGTAGTGCCTTTCGTGGAAGGGATTCAGAAACTTTTCGCCGTCGGCGGTACGGGCGTCGAAGAGCAGAAAAACGCGATGTTACAGCTTACGCAGGCACTCGGAAGCGGGCGCTTGCAGGGTGATGAATTCCGAAGCATAGCCGAAGCTGCGCCTCTTATTGAGCAGATGATAGCCAAAGAAATGGGTGTCTCTCAAGGGGCGCTGAAACAGCTCGGCTCGGAAGGGAAAATCACCGCCGACGTTATCAAAGCGGCGATTTTCAACAATATGGCCGATATCAATAAACAATTTGACCAGATGCCGGTAACATGGGCGTCCACCATGCAACAGCTGGGAAATACGGCTACACTTGCGATGGCGCCCGCCTATGAAGCGATAAATAAATTGGCGAATACCGAAGGAATGAAGAATTTCGTAAACGGGCTCTCCAATGCGCTTTTTGTTGCCGGCTCGGCAATTTCCGTTTTGATTTCGGGCATTTCCGACTTGGGCGGAAAGGTGTACGACGGGATTGTAACCGTTTTCGACTCGCTCGGCGGGATTTTGGATTATATCGGCGCCTCGCTGATAAACGTCGCGGCCGGGTTTGCGGCTTGGGCGGCTTATTTGGCCGTCACAAACGGCTTAGCTATGGCGCGCAACGGAATAGAAATCGCGCATATCGGAATTATGGCCGCGAAAAATACCGTTATGGGAATATATAACGGGCTTATGACGATAATGGCGTCAAGGACTGCGTTAGTGACTGCGGCGCAGTGGGCTCTCAATGTGGCGCTTACGATGAATCCGATAGGCCTTGTTATCGCGGCGGTCGTTGTTGTTATCGGCTTATTCCTTGCGTGGCTTGCGGCAACGAAAGGCTTGCGTGAAGGACTGGCGGAAGGGCTCGGCGCTATTGCGAGCGTTACGCAAAGCGTTGTCGACTTTGTTATTAAATGCATCAACAAAGCGATTGACGCATATAACGCTCTCAAAGGCATTATGAATAGTGTCGTAAAAACCAATTTCCAAATGACGGAGCACGTCGAGCTTACCGGCGGTGATTGGGGTAAAACGGTAGAAAACAGAATTAAAACGCTTAGTTTCGATGATATCATGCCGAAAATGCCGACGGTTGGGAATATGAATATTCCCATGCTGAATGGCGATACAAATTCGCCCGAAATGGACGATATCGCCGGAAGCGGCCGCGCGACAGCAGGGAATACCGAACGCATCGCCGATTCTATGGATTTGCTCGATGAGGATCTCCAATATTTGCGAGATGTGGCCGAACGGGAAGCGATTGATAAGTATACGACGGCATCCGTCACCGTCCAGATGGGCGGCGTTTCCAATACCATCAATAACGACATGGACGTCGAAGGCGTAATCAATCAACTCACCGAGGGAATTTACAACGGCATGGTGAATGCCGCGCAGGAGGTGCATGTGTAAATGGCTTACTACTTCTTTATGGGGACGCTCCAATTACCTGTACCCCCGGCGAAAATGTCGGTGCAGATTCACGGGAAAAACAAAACCGTCAATCTCATCAATGAGGGCGAAGTAAACCTACTGAAAACGCCGGGGCTTACGACGGTTTCTTTCGATGTACGGCTTCCAAATACGCGCTATCCGTGGGCAAATTACGACGATTCTCTTGAGAATATGGCGGGAAATGCCGCGGTCGGTAAATCGCTCGGTTCGTCTAATATCTTCGGTTTCAATAAGGCGTCGCATTACTTGCAACAGTTTGAGCGTTTCAAGAAAGAAAAAACGCCGTTCCGTTTCATTGTGACACGTATCGGGCAAAGCATGAATCTTTTGTTTTCCACGAATCTTCTCGTTACACTTGAGGATTACAACATCGTGGAGGATAAAGCGCGCGACGGCTTCGATGTGACAGTGCCGGTGAAACTTCGGGAATATCGTCCTTTCGGGACGAAAAAGGCGACGATAACGACGGATACAAACGGAAACCGGACGTTATCCGTCGAAAGTACGCGTGACACTACGGATAAAGCGATTCCGAACGCCGTCAAAGTGACGACGGCGGCAAGCGTCTTTGAGGCCGTCAAAAGCGCCGCGGGCGGTACGCTTGATTGGCGTACGGTGGCACTCAACAACGCCGTGGAAAATCCGATTGCCGATGTGAAAGGAATGACGTTAAAGTTATGAGCACGGTAAACGAATTTTCGGGCGGCGCAGGGCTTCAGGTGATTGTATTTCATAAAGCAACGGGTGAGTATTTCATCCCGGCGGTGCTTGACGGCGTCACGTGGGAACTTTGCCGAAAAGGCGCGCCGGGGAAATTGTCATTTCGCGTGATTTACGATGACGTTCTCCAAATGGATTACGGCGATGCGATAGACGTCACATGGAACGGGACGCAGTTTTTCCACGGCTATGTATTTTCCAAAAAGCGGAATAAAGATAGCCGATGGGATGTGGTTGCATATGACCAGATACGTTATTTACTCAATAAAGACACATTTTCGTATATCGGCAAGCGTGCCGATGAAGTTATCCGCGAGCTGGCCAATGACTATGAGCTTACGGTCGGTGAATTGGATAATACGGAATTTGTGATTGAGAAACGACGCGAAAGCAATGCGACGATTCTGGACATGTGCCAAACAGCGCTTGACTTTACGATGATACGCACAAATAAAATTTTCGTGATATATGACGATTGCGGAAAGTTGATGTTGAAAGATATCGAGAATCTGAAGAATGACCTTTTGATTGACGCAGACACGGCGCAAGATTACAGCTACGAAGGCACCATCGATAAAAACACTTTCAACTTGATAAAGCTGGACGTGGACGAAGGCGAAAACGGGCACAAAACGTATTACGCGCCTGCCGATACGGCTGAATATCAAAAGAGTGAGACGCGGAAACAGTGGGGCGTGTTACAGTTTTACGAAAACATAAACACGAAAACACAAAATCCGCAAGATTTGGCGAATCGCTATCTGGAACATTTCAATCGTATCATGCGGACACTTTCCATATCGGGCGCCGCCGGGGATTTATCTGTACGCGGCGGTTCGATGATTTGGCTGAATATCAATCTCGGCGAAAACGCAGAGAAAGAGGCAAAGCAAGTTATCTGTGAGCGGGTAACACACCGTTTCGCAAATAATGAGCACACAATGGATTTGGATGTGAGGGGTGACTTTATCACGGCATGAATAATAAATTTTATGAAGCGATGCAAGCCGCCGTATCACAAACCGTAAACGGTATGCGGATGGGGGATTACGTTCTCGGCACGGTCGAGGGCGAATCCCCCATTTCTATTAGGATAAATCAGAGAGACTTAATTGCCGAAGAATTTCTGATTTTTACCGATGCCGTGCGGGATTATGATGTGGATATCGGCGTTTCCCATACGACGGAAAACCGCGCAGGCGGCTCGGGTGATGCTGAATTTGCGAGTCATAATCACGATTATACGGGGCGAAAGAAAATTCATGTATACAACAGATTACATGCGGGCGAGGTCGTGATTATGCTCCGCCAACAGGGCGGGCAACAGTATTGCGTATTGTCCCGCATTTCCAATCATACGCATTTGTCGGGCGAGTGGGGGTGAAAATATGGCGCTTTTGCCTGATACGTCGACGACGGGGAGCGGTGTCGCGGTAAAAATCGTAACGCAGGAAACATACCCGAATAAGACGTACAAAATGCAAATAGACGATGACCGCGTGCAAGGAACTATCACGGCAGACTTACAGGCCGTCCGGCAGGCGGTGTATAAAATCCTGAATACGGAACGATATAAGCACGTGATTTATTCGTGGAATTACGGTGCCGAATTGCAGGATTTATTCGGGAAGCCGATGCCGTATGTTTTACCCGAAATTCCCCGAAGAATTACGGAAGCATTGACGCAAGATGACCGAATCGAGGATGTGACGAATTTCGATTTGTCATATACAAAGGACGGCTCGGTATTGGCGAAATTTACGGTGGTTTCCATCTATGGAGAATTAGCGGAGGAGGTGATTGTGAATGTATGAAGATCAAACGGAAAGCGTAATCGAAAAGCGAATGCTGGCACGCATGGCAAACAGTATCGATAAACGCGAGGGCTCTATTGCGTATGACGCGACGATGCCCGCGGCTATTGAATTCATGTTGCTGTATGCAGCGGTCGATTATTTCTATCAGAATACATTCGGCGATACGGCCATTCGCGAATATTTGGTCGAGCGCGCCAAAGAGCGCGGACTCACGCCGACGGAAGCAACGAAAGCGATTGTGATTTTGGAGGCAACGCCGGAAACGGCGGAGCTTCCCATCGGCTCGCGCTACTCGGTGGACGATTTGAATTACATCGTCACGGAGCGTATCGGCGAAACGAATCAGTGGCTGGCGCAATGTGAGACGGCAGGCACGGTAGGAAATAAGACGAGCGGAAACGCGGTACCGATTTCTTACGTGAGCGGCCTGACGAAGGCGGAAATCGTCGAGCTTGAGAAACCGGGAGAAGACGAAGAAGAGACCGAAGCATTCCGTACGCGGTATCTGAAATCGTTTGACCCGCAGGCTTACGGTGGAAATATTGCCGATTATCAAGAAAAGGTCGGCAAGATTGACGGCGTCGGCGGTGTAAAAGTGTATCCCGTCTGGAATGGCGGCGGTACGGTGAAGGTGGTATTTTCCACATCGGAGCACAAAGTACCGTCGGCGCAATTCGTTTCCGAAGTGCAAGAAGAAATTGACCCTGTACCGTACGCGCAAAACGGCGTCGGCATTGCGCCTATCGGGCACCGTGTGACGGTCGAGGGCGTCGGCGAATCGGCGGTGAATATCGGCCTCAAAATCAAATTTTTCGGCTCCGAAACGTGGGAGTCATGCATCGCGGATATCACGGCAACGATTCAAACGTATTTCGATGAACTCAATGCCGCATGGCAGGACACTTTGACGGTAACGACGGCAAAATATGAAAATCGCGGCATTATCATTCGTATATCGCAAATCGAATCACGCTTGCTGGCGCGGTCGTATGTGGCGGATATTTCCCACACTACGCTGAATGGTGAAGAAGAAAACGTCGAGCTTGCGACAACGGATTTGGCTACCATCGGAACGATTGAGCAGGTGACGGCATGATTAAGGTAACGCGAGACGCGCACGTTGAGCGATATTATCCGGATGTCTTAGCACCGGCGAAAGAATTCAAAGCAATAGCCAATGCGGAAAATCCTGAATATACGCTCATCTATGACGTTGCGTGGGAATGGTTCGCCAATACGTTTGTCCTCCATGCAGACGAGGCGGGTATACGGCGATGGGAAAAAATGCTTTCCATTACGCCCGAATCGGATGCCACATTGGAAGACCGGCGCGCGGCGATATACATGGCTATTAACGGGACGCTTCCGTATACGGAGCGTTCGTTCAAAAATCTATGTGACGGGCTGTATTGGGAAGACGCCGTTATTCCGGAGGTTTCCCCGAATGATTATGAGCTGAAACTTGTAGTTGACCGCGATATGTTACGCCGCACGCCGGCATTGCTTCGATATGCGCGCCTGATTGTACCGGCGAATCTGACAATCATGGCAACGCACGAAACGCCCGTCGATTGGAAAATCTACATCGGCGGCGCGAAGCAGGTAAAAAAAGCTATTACCATCTATCCACAAGGAACGGACGGCGAAGAAACCGGCGCTACATGGTATGCGGGCGTCGCGGCAAGGTATGCGGATGACGTGGATTTGCATTCCGAAAAGAGAAAGACCGCCACGAATACGGGATATATCGGCGGCGTTGTACGCATTCGCAAAAAATCCGAAGTAGGGAAATAAAGAAAGGAGACCGGAATGGCAGAATTTAACAGCGTAACCATGACGCAAAACGGCTTGCGTCTGATTGAGCTTTCGCAGGGTATGAGTAAACCGCTCTCATTTACAAAAATCATGATGGGGGACGGTACGCCGGGGACGGGCGAAGATATCACGGCATATACAGACCTAAAGAATCCGAAACTCACGGCAAGTATTACCAACATCAAGCCGATAACAGCTTCCGCATCGACGGAGGCGCGCTGGGCTGTATATGGCGCATATTCAAACAGCACACTTTCCGAAGGTTTCTACATCAAGGAAGCGGGGCTGTATGCGAAAGTCGAAGCAAGCAATTACGACGATAAAGGCTGGGATGGGTACGCAGGCGAGGAATTACTCATCGGCTATGTATCCGCGAAAGAAGGAAAAGCCGATTGGCTCCCGGCGGCAAGCGTCGCGCAGGAAACACAGGAAATCGTCTTTTATTCGTCGGTTGGAAACGCCTCATCCGTAACGGCGTATGTACCGGAAGATTCTTTCGTAAAAGATGAAGATTTGACGCCTAACAAGTTGTATGAAATCTTGCATAAATACGGGAATAATTTTGTACCGTCTGACGTGACAAATAAAGGATGGGGCGCGCTCGGTACGTTTATATCGTATTACACGCAGAAATTGCTGAAAAATCAGCCGACTCAATACGGGCAATTGATAAATGTTTGCGCCGACAAGAATAACGAAGCAACGCAGATTTGGCTTGACCAGTATAGCGGGAAGCTGGCATATCGCGGAGGAAACGGCTCGGTTTCTTTAAACGATGCGGCATTTACTTATGTCGCAACAAAAGACGAAGCGGGCATTATCGATGGGGATGTTTCCAATGCAAACAGTTGGTGGGTAAAACTTGGCGGCGTTATTCCTCTTATCATCCAAGGTGGCAAATACGATGGAGATTATCGCGGGAGCGGTGGAAACAGTTTGACATTCCCGAAAAAATTTTCATCTAAATGTCTGTATGTTTCCGCTACAAGATGGTATGACGCGACGAATCGAGCCGCCATTATTCACATCAAAAGTGTATCGACGAGCGGGGCAACCTTTGGCGGTGCTGTGAATGATAGCGATGGCGGCGCTTACTACAATACATCCGGCAAATACAGCTGGTTGGCTATTGGTATTTGACTTAGGAGGCATACATGGCAACTTGGAATAGTTACGTCTTGACGGAAAAAGGCGAGGCGCTTTTGGCGTCTACCATATCGGCAGGAAAAACGCTTACCATCACCATGGCGAAAACGTCATCCCACGATTATAAAAACGAAGTATTGACGAAGCTGGAAACGCTCGAAGACGTTAAACAGGAATTCAAGCCGGATAGCATTAGCACGGTGAATGATGTGACGTCAAAAATCGCGGTGACAATCACGAATATTTCGCTCACGGAAGCGTATACGCTGAATACAATCGGGATTTATGCCAATAACGGCGGCGAGGATGTACTCTTTTGCGTCGCGACGGCGGCCGAGGCGGAAACGATGCCCGCGTATGACGGCGGGGTTATCAAAGAAATCGCGGCGAAAATCTACATCACCACATCGTCATCGAAATACATCACGATTGATATTGACATGGAGCAATACGTGACGCGCGAGGCGTGTGTCGATTTAAACCACCCCATCGGATGCGTTTATCTGGCCGTCGGCGGCAAAGACCCGGCGACGCTTTTCGGTGGGAAATGGCAACAGATAATCGGACGATACATCCGCGCGTCCGGCACGCTTTCCGGCACGACGTACACGGCCGGAGAAAGCGGCGGCGAGGTTTCTCACACGATTACGACGGATGAGCTTCCCGCGCACTCGCACACCAGAGGCACGATGAATATCACGGGCAAGTTCTCCGGAGGAGAATTAACCACGTATCATGATAGCGAATGCAAAGGTGAGGGCGCATTTTATGTCACGGGTGAAAAATGGTATCGTGGGGCGGAAGGCTCAAGTGATAACTCCGCAGTCTTCGGTTTCGATGCATCGAAATCTTGGACGGGCTCGACGTCCGTCGTCGGAAAAGGGAAGGCGATGGCCGTCAATCCCGCGTATTTCGTCGTCGACATGTGGGTACGCATTGCGTAAAGAAAGGAGCGAAGAATGGCAAATTTCAAATCGGGCTATATTCTGACCACAGCAGGCAAAGCCTTGCAAGCGAAAGTGGAAGCGGGCGAAACCACGCTAAAGCTGACCAAAATGTCATTGGGTGACGGCACCGTTTCTTCTGTTGACGAATATGCCGACAAAACGGATTTAGTAAGCCGCAAGTATGACATGATTGTTTCCAAAGTCGAAGCAAAGAGTGTCGGCTGTACCGTGCTTGCCTCCGTCAATTCGCAAGCGGTGGAAACGGGCTTCGACGTGACGGAGCTGGGATTATTTGCGCAGGACGGAGACGATGAAATTCTCTATTGCGTCTCTTATGACGAAGACGCGATGTATGTACCCGGCAAGAGTGACGGGAGCGCCGTCGAATGTGAATTTGCGGTGTATATCCAATTTGCAACGGCTGAAAAGATAGAAATCGTATTGCCGACCGACGTTTCCGAAATTGTGAAATGGGTGGAAAACAATACCGTCAAATGCGAAGAAGCTGCCGAAAAATCAGAACAGGCGATACAAGCCGCCGACCGTGCGGAGCAGGAAGCGGCCAACGCAACGGCCGCCGCCGTGACCGCCGAAAGCATGAAAGACGATGCGGTAAAGGCAAGCGAAGCCGCCGCAACGTCCGAAATTAATGCAAAAGCAAGCGAGACGGCGGCGAAAGCGTCGCAAGAAGCGGCGGCGACATCCGAAGCCAATGCAAAGGCAAGCGCAAACGCGGCGAAAGTTTCCGAACAGAACGCCGCTGATAGCGAAAAGAATGCCGCCGAAAGCGCAACTGCATCGGCGACAAGTGCGGCGAATGCGAGGACGTCCGAGGTGAACGCCGAAGCAAGCGCCAAGAAAGCCGAAGAAACCGCACAGAAATTATCGAAGGCTCTCAAGTACAAGGGAAGCGTCGAGACTTACGCAGACCTCCCCACTGACCCTGAAATCGGTGATATGTGGAATATTCAGAAAGCCGATAAAGCGCAGGGAATCAAAGCGGGCGATAACGTCGCATGGAGCGGCAGTGAATGGGATAACATGGGCGGTAAAGTAGACCTTTCCGATTACGTCCGCAAGGACGATATTGTGACGGCAACGACCGCCGATATTGATAATTTATTTGTTTGATAGGAGGCGTAAATCGTGGATATTACAGCAGTTTCTTTCGTCACCCTTGAAGGCTTGAAGGAATTTTTAGCGAAATGCAAGGAAACTTTCGCCTTGAAATCGGAAATCCCGAAAGAATATGAATTACCGATTGCGGGAGGAGACACGCTCGGCGGTGTGAAAATCGGTGAAAATCTCAGTATTACATCCGACGGCGTACTTAGTGCGACGGGCGGCAGTAGCGGCGGAAGCGTCGACTCTTTGCTGTTTCAAAAAGAATATCATTCCGAAATTGCGCAAATTTCTAATTTCCCCGCCTATGTCGGAGCGGTAGATATTTATTTTCCCAATGTTGCCGATATCACATCTAGTGCAATGCAAGGAATGCGACAGTGCTCTAGCGGATATCCCACCTTGCATTTCTCTATTGCCAACCGTGCGGCGATAAAAAAGCTTGACGGGTATCCGAAATTCGGCGGTAATTATTCTGACCAAATGACGTATCTTTTTGATATCGACGCTGTAAAAATGACGGTTAATAGGGGTAGCGCAAACATCGTATATGTCGATGGCGAATCCGTATCAGGCGACTCAGTATATATCGTGCCGTCTACTGATACGCCCGTCATGGCGTGCGACGGTGTGGGGCTTTTGGTAGATACCGTGAATAAAGCGGAAGATTTTGCCTATGACGTGGTAATTCCGTCGAGCGGTACCGCCGTCGGCTTGAATTTTGCCGACGCGGCAGACGATGCGACCGCAAGTGTGGCGTATACCTATGACGGCATTAAAATCGCAACGCTCAGCGGAAAATCTACATCCATTCTTTGCCCCGACGGCACGAAACTTTCGGCGAGCGCAACCGTTATCAGCGGATGCACGCTGTACACGTACGAAGGGACGATTAATTCTTTTGTAAACGTGTATCTTGCCGATTGCACGAAGGCGACGAATTATCTCACCTACACCGACGGCTCGATTGTGGTAAAAGATGAAAAAGAAG
>CAVJQK010000008.1:0-15586 GCA_963651795.1 Erysipelotrichaceae bacterium
ATATTACTCAATTCTCCTTTCCATCAAAAACAAATTCCTCATCTTCATCCTGATTATACCACAAAACAAAGGACTTCCGCATTGTGAAAAATAAATCAGTCAAGTCCTGAATGGGATGTAAATTCAATCCGTTTCCTCTTCACCGGCCGAAACAGGCTCTATGTCTTCATGATCTTTCGCCCACTTCTCTGCCAGAAAATTGATTTGTTTTTGCCGTAAAATCGTTTCGTAGAAACAATTCAACGTATATTCCGGATTCAATGCCTGAATTCTTTGAAACAAGTCATGTTCTTTCGCATTCAGATAAATGATGAAAGTAACGCCTTCAAATTCCACCATGCCTTCATAATGATTTTTGGCTTTGCTTTCCGGTACACTGATTAAATCTCCGATTTTAAATTGATGTGTATCCGCTGCTCCGTTACTTTCCATGTCGATCACGACTCCTTCCGTCTTTATCATCACATTAGCCGAAGAGATAATTCTTCTTTCCGCTTTCGGTCTCATCAGGACCACCATTCTCTCGGTTTGCGCAAGCAAAGCCCAAAACAATTTCATGCTGCAAATCGCATCAACTTTGCTTGTATGAAAATTTTTCGCCTCAATGCCGAAATATTGACACACAGCTTTTAACGTCCCATTGTGTCCTCTTTGCCATTTGGCCCATGCCGTATGTTCCGAAGTAATAAAAGGATGTTGGAATGTCCAATCGCAATCAATGCAAACCACATTTGGATTCAGATAAAATCCGTTATCGGCCAGAACTTTCAAATCGGCATTTAAATTGAAACCGACTAAAACCAACGCAAAATCCAAGCAGTGTTGAATGGTTTCTCTCTGACTCTTTGTCAAAACGCCGCCATCGGATTTTTCGTCCGCTAACACGATTCCCGCCCCGTCAACGAAAGAAATTTCCCTGATCGCATTGTAATTCGGTTCCGGATTCCCTTCTATATCAATGGAAATAATTCGTTGCTTCGGCGTTTTATGTACAACCGAAGCAATTTTCCTGACTCCGGTTTGTCTGCCGGCCATCCGCAATCACATCTCCTTTCGTCCCGGGAAAATTCGTTTTATCTCATTCGTGAATCGTGGATTCTTCGGTTCGGGCCGTGAGTTCGGGGGTGTCCGTTTCCACATCGCGGTTCAGGACTTTTTTGGCGCCTTTCAGAAATTTCGGACGCGCGATGAGGACGATGCGGCCGCAGCCGCGGCATTTCACACGCATATCGCTTCCGAGCTGCATCACTTCCCACTCCTGCGAGCCGCAGGGATGTTTCTTTTTCATTTGGACGATATCGCCGATTTTAAATTGAATGAATTTCATGTCGCGCTCCTTTCTCCCGTTTCCGCTTCGATTTCTTCGGCTAATTGCGCCAATTTTTGAAACCGATGCGCGAGGCCCGATTTCGAAATGCCGCTGATTTCCGAAAGTTCGGCCAGCGTCTCGTACGGATTGTCTTCGCGAAGCTCCATCGTTTCCACAATCGATTTCGGCAGGCGCCGCAGATCGTAATGCGCCCGCACGATGCGGATTTGCGCCATTTGCCGCTCGCGCGCCGCGAAAGATTTCTTTTCGTTGGCCATGTCGCAATTCGTCTGACGATTCACTTTATTGCGCACGTCTTTCGTCACGCGCACCGTTTCAAATTCCATATAACATTGCACGGCGCCGATGATTTGGAGGAAACGGCAGACCGCGTCGCCTTCTTTCGCATAGACGATGTAATCGCTTTTCCGATCCGTGATTTTCGGATTGAGGCGAAATGTTTTCATCATCGCCATGATTTCTTTTGCGAAACGATACGATTGCGTCACCATTTCCAAATGGTAATCGCCCTGGGGTCGGTTTACGGATCCGCCGCCCAGAAACGCGCCGGCCAGATACGCGCGCCGCATGGGGGGCGTTTTGCAAATTTCGGTATCGTCCGGTCCGCCCATCGGTCGAAATCCGATGGCAATCAGAAATTCCGTCCCTTCTTTTTGCGGCGGGACGTAAATCGTATACACATTTTTCTTTCGGAGTTTCCGCCCCTGCCGCACCATGACGGAGGGGACGAGCCCGAAATCTTTTTTCATCGTGACGAGGACGCGGCGGGCCACCGCATTGTTTCCCGTCGTAAATTCCGCGCCCCATGCGCCGCCTCCGCCCGTCACGACGGAGCCGCTCATGCGAAGAAGCGCCAAAAGCTCGGCCGCGCGCTCTTCTTTCGTCTCACGCGAGAGACGCGCCAGCTCGTTTTTCACCGTTTCCGTAAACGACATCAGGCGCCCCTCCGCAAATAATCTTCCAAAATTTCCGGTGCGATATTCGAATGCAAAATATTTTTGAGGCGCACGATTTCTTCGGCGAGGACGAGCGGATCGTGCACGGCGCCTTTTTCTTCGCCCAAAAGCGGCGAGGCTATGACGTGAATTCCCATGGCGTGAATTCTTTCGGTATCAATGGAAACGGGCTCCGCGCCCACTTCGCGATACCTGGCGAGGACTTCTTCGGAAGGACTTTCGGTATTCACCAAAATCGAATCGATGACGCCCGTCCCCACGTGGCGGATGAGCGCTTCCAAATGATCGCCGGCAGTGAAACCGTCCGTTTCCCCCGGCTGCGTCATCACATTACAAATGTACATGCAGGGCGCGGCCGTTTCCCGAATCGCGTCCAAAATCCCGGGTACCAAAAGATTGGGCAGAATGCTCGTGTAAAGACTGCCCGGTCCCAGGACGACCAAATCGGCCTGCCGAATCGCTTCCGCCGCATCGGCCGCCGCCGTCACCGTTTCCGGAATCGTGGACATTTGGGAAATTTTCCCCGGATACGCCGTAATTTCCGATTCACCGGCCACAATCCGTCCGTCTTCCATGACGGCGCAAAGTGTCACGCGCTCCGTCGTCGCCGGAATGACGCGCCCGCGGATATTCAAAATTTTACTCGCGGCAAGGAGTCCTTTTTCCGCGCTGCCGAATTCATCGATGAGCGCCGCGATGAATAAGTTTCCGAGACTGTGCCCCGAAAGTTCGCCCTTCCCGCCGAAACGGTATTGGAACGATTCTTCCAAAAGAGATTCTTTATCCGCCATTGCGACGAGACAATTGCGCAAATCGCCCGGCGCGATGATTCCCATTTCGTCGCGAAGACGCCCGGAGGAACCGCCGTCGTCGGCCACCGTCACGATCGCCGATAAATTCGACGTCTTTGTTTTGAGCCCGCGCAGCAGATTCGACAAACCGTGCCCGCCGCCGACCGCCGTGATTTTCGGACCTCTCGAAAGCCGCACGCGCGTCACCATCTGCTCCGACACATCCTGCGATTCCGGCGCGAGAAGCGAAATGAAACGTTTCACCACGAGCCGCATCGCCAGAAGCATCCCGCCGATGCCGATTCCGATGCACACGAAACCGACCGTCGCCGGCAGCATGAGATTATATTGACCCGTCATTCCGTAGACGAGGCGGAACACCCATTCCTCCAAAACGCCGACGAGCTGGTAATTCAAAACGAGCGTCACACCGAAAGCGCAAAGCAACAGCCCGACGGAAAAAAGAAACATCCATCGCTTAATGCCGAGCCCCGGATACAGCCACCGAAAGAACTTCCTCATACGCCCTCCCCGTCGCGTTCCACATGGTTTCGGAACAAATCGCGGTGCTCCACATTCACCAAATCATACGTTTCCTTGAGATGCACGCCCAATTTCTCCGTCACGAAAACGGAACGATGCAGGCCGCCCGTGCAGCCCACCGCAATCGTAAATTGGCTCTTGCGCGCACGGGAAAATTCCGCGGCGGAAAAATCAATGAAATCATACGCATGCGTCAGAAACGCCTTCGTCACCGGCGCCGCTTCGATATACTCCGCCACCTCCGGCGTCCGCCCCGACCAATGCTTATACATTTGGATATAGAAAGGATTCGGCAGAAAACGCACGTCGATGACCACATCGGCATCACGCGGAATCCCGTATTTATAACCGAAAGAAAATACATTGATGCTCATTTTCACGGCATCGCTCGGAAGCGGGAAACGATCTTCCAATACGGAAATCAGGCGATCGGCGCGCATCGTCGTAGTATCGATGACAATATCCGCACGCTCGCGAATCGGCGCCAAAATCCGACGCTCCTCCTCGATGCCCTCCGCCACGCGGCGATCCGGTGCGAGCGGATGACGGCGGCGCGATTCCGAATACCGACGCACCAAGACATCATCATCCGATTCGAGGAAAATCACCTGATGCGGAATGTCCCGCTCCTCCAAATCCTCCAAAGCCTGCGGCAGCGCTTCGAAAAAAGAACCGCCGCGCACATCCGTCACCACGGCAAAGCGCCGCATACCGGGGTCCCCGCCCATGCAAAGATCCGCAAATTTCGTGATTAAAACCGGCGGCAGATTATCCACGCAGCAAAATCCGATATCCTCCAGCCGGCGGAGCAGCGTCGTTTTCCCCGCGCCGCTCATTCCCGTCACAATGACGAAACGAAACCCTTCCTTATAATTCTCCGAGCACATATTTTGCCACCGCCTTTGCCACACCGTCGTGTTGATTCGAATCCGTCATGAAATGCGCGGCTTCCTTGGCCGCATCCGCCGCATTCTCCACGGCGAAACTCCACGGCGTAATCGAAAGCATGGAAACATCGTTCTGCGCGTTTCCGAATGTCATCACCCTATCCAAAGGAATGCCCCACTCCGCGCAAAGTTTCGTGAGCGCCGCGCCCTTTGAAGCTCCCTTCGCATTGAATTCCAGGAAGAAAGGCGTCGATTTCGCCCATCCCGCTCTTTCAGAAAAAGCGGGTAGAAACGTGCGTTCCGCTTCTTCCATTCGTCCCAAATCGTCTTCGTAAATTAAAATTTTAAGCGGCGGCGTATCAAGTTTCCAAAAATCATCGCCCAAGACATGCGCCGCGACGCCGCAGGACTTTTCGTATTTTTCCGTTTTTTCGCAATAATACGGCACGTAGAGCGTGTCATCCACATAATATTGCACATAGAAACCGCCGGCGCGGGCCGTTTCCAAAATTTCCTTCGCAATCGGAAGATCCAGCGTCTCGCAGGATAAAATTTCCCCCGATTCGCAGCGCGCGACCATCGAGCCCGTGTACACGATCATCGGCACGTCGCCGACACCGATGGCGCGCCCCCACGGCCGTGCCGCGCAGAACATCCGCCCCGTCGCGACGACGATACGCACGCCCTTTTCCTTCGCGCGCCGAAAGACATCCTTCGTATATTCGGAAACGGACACATCCCGACAGAGCAGCGTATCATCCAAATCCGTCGCAATCAATTCGATCCGATTCATAGATCCTCCTTCACTTTCGTCCCGACGGAAAGTTTCGTATCGGGAGAAACGACGACATGATCCCCTTCTTCGAGGCCGCCGATGATGAGTTTATTCTCGCCGGCATCCGCGCCGACAATGACCTGACGTATATCCAAAAGACCGTCTTCCGTCACGATCTGCACTTTATTTCCGTCGAAAATCGCTTTGGCGGGGACGGCAATTCCCACCGTCTCGCGCCCCGTATCGATGCGCAAATCGTATTTTTCGCCGATGATGAGTTTCCCGTCCGGATTATCCGCCTGCACGCGGTACACCGCAAAGGGGCTCCCCGCTTCCTCGCCTTCTTTTTTGAGCTCGCCGAACCATACGCGCGAGCGTTCCGCATCGGTGAGGGACACGGTGAGCGTCCGTTTTTCTTTCGCTTCGTCCACGGCGGAAACGATATCGCGCGGAATTTCAATCTCCGCGGAAACGGGGCTGTCCTGCCTGATGAGAAGAAGAGGCTGCCCGGCCTGCGCGACATTTTTCTGCACGTAAATTTTCGCGACAATGCCGGAAATGGGCGCCGTGATATGGCAGGCGGCACGCGCATTTTTCGCCGCGGCCAGTGCCGATTCCATCGCTTCGTTTCCGGAAACCGCGACCGTCCGGCTCTTTTTTCCGCGCAGTTTCTCATATTCGGCGCGCGTGATGATGCCCTGCTGCAAAAGGGAAGCTTCCATGCTGCCGTCTTCTTCGACGGGCGCGACGACTGCCGGCTGCGAGGCCAAGCGCGCTTCCCCTTCGGCGATTTGCGCGTCGTATTGGCTCGTATCGATATCGGCAATCGTATCGCCCGCGTGAAGCTCCGTCCCAATATCCGGCAGCGGCGCCAAAAGCGTCCCCGATACCTGTGGGATGACGGGCAGGCTGAAAAGAGCCTCCGGTACCACCGTGGCCGTAAAAACGAGCGGCGCGCGCACTTTTTGCGCAATCGTCGTTTCCACCTTCGGCGTGCCGCAGCCGCCCAAAAGGAAAGCGGCCGCTACGGCAGCGGCCATCCAAAATTTACGATTCATTTCTTTCCTCGGAAACTTCCGCATGCCCCGTCAGATTGGTGCTTCTGTCGATCGGCACGCGGCGATACGGGAAACGTTTCATCAACTGTTTCCACATCGCATCGAAAATCCAATTGGGATCCGTATCCGGCCCTTCCTCTTTCCTGTCGAAGAATTTCGCTTCGGACACGGCCGTCCCGTCCATTCCCGTTTCCCAATAATAAAGCAGAAGATGCGCGGCCGTGGTCACAAAAGCATCCCCGCCCCAAAAAGGCCGGTAATGCCGAAATTGCGTGAATTCCGCGACGACCGGCATGACGACGATATCGGCTTTATGCTCTTCCGCGATTTTCGAGAAGGACTCGCCCGCGACATACACCGCATCCGTCGGGCGATAATACGGATAGCGAAAAATTCCGTTCAAACTTTTTTTCATGCGCGAAGCGATATACGGCGCCCCGTCCGCATCAATCGGTGCGAGGATGACGACCGTCCGCGTATTTTCGAAATAACCGTCGCGCCGCAATTCTTTTGCGGACACATCGGCCGCATACACGGCGCCGCAAAGGAGGAAACAGGCCGGAAACATCAGCCAAAATTTCTTCACGGACATCGCCCCCTCTCTTTTCGGAAACCGAATTTTTATTTCTTTTGCAATTCCGCGGCATGAATGAGCGCTTCGATGACCATCGTCGTCGTGACGCTTCCGACCCCGCCGGGGACCGGTGTCATCGCGCCCGCTTTCGGTAATGCCTCATTATAGCACACATCGCCCACGGTTTTCCCGTCTTTGCGATTGATGCCGACATCGATGACGACGGCGCCCGGGCGAATCATATCCGCCGTCACCGCTTCCGCGCGTCCCATCGCCGCGACGAGAATATCCGCCTCGCGGCAAATGTCCGCCATATTTTTCGTATGCGAATGGCAGACGGTGACCGTCGCGTTTTCCTTTTGCAAAAGCTGCGCGACCGGGTTTCCCACCACAATGGAACGCCCCAAAACGACGGCACGTTTCCCGTCAATCGGAATGTTGTAATGATGCAAAATTTCCATGCAGGCGCGCGGCGTACACGGGAAAAGTCCGTCTTTCCCCGCCATGAGCCGCCCCAAATTCGCCGATGTGAGCCCGTCGATATCTTTATCGGGATCCATCGCCTCAATCACATGCGACTCCGTGATATGCGCGGGAAGCGGCATCATCATGAGAATCCCCGTCACGGCCGCGTCCTCGTTCAGCGTGCTAATGACGCCGATGAGTTCCTCTTCGGAAATGTCCGCGCTTTTTTGAATGAGTTTTGCGGAAATGCCGTACCCCTCCGCGATTTTCAGCATATGCGCCGCATACATTGCCGAAGGTTTATCCTCGCCGACCAAAACGACGGCCAAAGACGGCAGGCGATGCTCCGCGGCAAGACCCGCGAGTTTTTCTTTCAGAGCCGCCGACAGCGCCGCCGCCGTTTCCTTTCCATCTAAAATCATCATGCTATCCTCGATATCAGAACAGACCCGTGATGTTTCCGTCCGCATCCACATCGATATTTTCTGCCGCGGGATGTTTCGGAAGTCCCGGCATCGTCATGATTTTGCCTGTCAGTACGACGACGAAACCGGCACCCGCCGAGACGCGCGCTTCGCGTACATGGAGCGTGAAACCAACCGGCGCGCCCATTTTCGACGGATCGTCGGAGAAAGACATTTGCGTCTTCGCGATGCAGACCGGCATGTGGGAGAATCCCATTTCTTCGATGTGTGCGAGCGCTTTTTCCGCCGCCGCATCATATTGGACGGCCGCCGCGCCGTAAATTTCGCGCGCCACCGTTTCGATTTTTTCTTTGAGCGAAAGTTCGTCCGCATAAATCGGTGCGAAATGCGAACCTTCTTCGATTGTCTTCAGCACGCCTTCGGCCAGTTCCATACCGCCGTCGCCGCCTTTGACGAACACATCCGATTCGCAGACGGAAACGCCCGCCGCGCGGCACGCATCCGCCACGACCGCCATTTCTTCTTCCGTATCCGACGGGAATTTATTGATGGCGACAATGACCGGCACGCCGTATTTTTGCAAATTGGAAATGTGACGCATAAGATTCGGGAGACCTTTTCCGACCGCTTCCGGATCGGAAATTGTGAGCTCGCTCTTCGCGCGGCCGCCGTGCATCTTGAGTGCGCGAATCGTCGCCACGAGCACCGTCGCCGCCGGTTTCAAACCGCCGAAGCGGCACTTGATATCAAGGAATTTTTCCGCGCCGAGATCCGCTCCGAATCCGGCTTCCGTCACGACGTAATCCGCCAGATGAAGCGCCGTCTGCGTCGCGAGCATCGTATTGCAGCCGTGCGCGATATTCGCGAAAGGTCCGCCGTGTACGAATGCCGGCACATGCTCCAGCGTCTGCACCAAATTCGGTTTCAAAGCGTCTTTCATGAGCGCCGTCATCGCGCCCGCCGCGTGAATATCGCCGGCCGTCACCGGTTTATTGTCATACGTATATCCGATAATGATGCGAGAGAGGCGCGCTTTAAGATCCGGAATATCTTTCGCGAGGCACAGAATCGCCATGATTTCCGACGCCACGGAAATTTGGAAACCGTCTTCGCGCGGCACCCCGTCCACCGTACCGCCGAGACCCACGACGATATGACGCAGCGCGCGATCATTCATGTCGAGCACGCGGCCCCACACCACGCGACGCGGATCGATGCCGAGGGCATTCCCCTGCTGCAGATGATTGTCCAACATCGCCGAAAGCAAATTATGCGCCGTCGTCACCGCGTGAATATCGCCTGTGAAATGCAAATTGATATCTTCCATCGGGACGACCTGCGAATAACCGCCGCCGGCCGCGCCGCCTTTTACACCCATGCATGGTCCCAGAGACGGTTCGCGAAGACAAATCATGACCTTCTTGCCGAGTTTGGCCATCGCCTGCCCGAGCCCGACCGTCGTCGTCGTTTTTCCTTCGCCCGCCGGAGTCGGAGAAATCGCCGTCACGAGAATCAGTTTCCCCACCGGATTATCCTTCACCCGCTTCGTCAGCGCCAAAGACACCTTCGCTTTATACGGGCCGTAATACTCCAAATCACTTTCGGCAATCCCGACTTTCGCCGCGATTTCTCCGATCGGTTTCATCTCCGCTCTCTGTGCGATTTCAATATCCGTCAGCATAATATCCTCCCCGAAAAAAATATAAAAATACTTAAATTTATTATATCATGCCTTCGCCTTCGCCAGAATATAAAAAAAGAGAAAAATAATTTAAAGAAACATTTTTCCTCTCCCTTGCGAAACCGTTCCGATTGCGCTAAACTTATTTTATTGAGATAAACGAAATAATACGGTCGCACACCTCGGAAACTTTTTCAGTTTCCGAAAATGCAAAGGAGCAAACCATGTACGATTTTGATTCCGTCATCGACAGACGCAATACCGGTTCCGAGAAATACCAAGCGGTGAAAGACGATTTCCCGGCTTTCGGCATGGCGGATATGGATTTCCGCGTCGCGCCGGTCATCACGAAAGCTCTCGAAGCGCGCCTCGCACACGGCATCTACGGCTACACCGCCGCCGGTGACTCCTATTTCGAAGCCGTACACGATTGGTTCAAAAATCATTTCGGATGGGAAACGAAAAAAGAATGGCTCGTCATGACGCCGGGCGTCGTCCCCGCGATCAATACCGCCATTCGCGCTCTCACGAAACCCGACGACGCAGTCCTCATTCAGCCGCCCGTCTATCATCCTTTCGCCGACGCGATTCTGAATAACGGGCGCCGGCTCATTCCCTGTCCGCTGACACGCCGCCGCTCCAAATATGTCATGAATGATTTCGACGACATCGAGCGACTTCTTTCCGAAAAAAATGTGAAACTCGCCATCCTCTGCTCGCCGCACAATCCCGTCGGACGCGTGTGGAGCCGCGAAGAATTGACCGAATTCAGCCGCGTCTGCCGTTTCCACGGCGTGCGCGTCATCGTCGATGAAATTCATTGCGATTTCACTTATCCCGGCTTCACCCACACCACATTCGGGACACTGGGCGAAGAAGCCGAAAACAATGCCGTCATTTGCACGGCGCCGAGCAAAACTTTCAACATCGCCGGCCTCCAGGTTTCCAATATTTGGATTCCGAATCCGGAAATTCGCGAAGCATTTCTCCGCGAATGGAGCGGCCTCGGCGTGAACGAACCCAATGTCATGGGCCTCATCGCCGCCGAAGCCGCTTACCGCGAAGGCGAAGAATGGCTCGCCGAATGCAAAACGTATATCAAAGGAAATTTGGATTTCGTCCGCTCCTTCTTAAAATCGAGAATTCCCCGCATGAAACTCGTCGAACCGGAAGGCACCTATCTCGTCTGGCTCGACTGCCGCGGTTACGCCCTTCACGATGAAGAATTGACGCGCGTCGTCGAAGAAGATGCGGGTCTTTCCGTCGATATGGGGCATTGCTTCGGCGCGGAAGGAAACGGTTTCATTCGTTTCAATATCGCCTGCCCGCGCGCGTCACTCGAAAAAGGGCTTGAGCGCCTGGCCGACGCTTTCGTCAAAGTCGAAGCCGAGCTCCAAGCGAAACGCGCCGGAAGATTGTGACACGCAAAAAATCGCCTCACGGCGATTTTTTTATTGCCTTTTTTCAATTTTCTCCGGAAAGCTCTTTCAAAAGCGCTTTCGCTTCTTCGCGCGCCGCTTTTTCCCGCGCCGGATCCTCCTCGATATGAAACGTCACCGCCTCGCCCTCATGCGCATTCGGAATCCAGGAAACGGGGACAATCACCTCGTTCTCCTCCTCATCCATGAGGACGGCCTTATCCTCCTCGATGCGATCCAAAAAAGTTTCTATATCCATCTTATCCGCCTCATCTTGCTTTCGTAATCGTAAAATCGCCGCTGCCCGTCGACTTCACCGTGACCGTACCGTCGCGATCCGTACGCATAATCTGCACATTGTATTTTTCGAGCGTCTTGAGCGTTTTCGAATGCGGATGCCCGTAACTGTTGCCCGCGCCGACGGAAATAATTCCGACTTTCGGCGACACCGCTTTCACGAAAGCCGTCGATGAACTCGTGCGACTCCCGTGATGCCCGACTTTCATCACATCGCTCTTCACCGTGGCGCCCGTTTCCAAAATCGTCTTCTCTTCGACCTCTTCCGCATCCCCCGTGAAAATCATGGAGAAATTGCCGTATGAAAGGCGCCCGCAAATCGAATTGTTATTCAAATCGTCCTCGCCCTTATTATCCTTCAAAATTTTGACCGGTGCGAGCACGTGGAAATTCACGCCGTCGAAGAGCGCGATATCGTCGCCCGATTTCGTTTTGTGATAATTCACGTTTTTCACTTTGATATTTTTCAGATACGTGCGATACGTATTCGTGCTCGTCGCGACGCCATCATCGTAAATATCCTTGATGGAAACGGATTGAAACACCGCGAGCATGCCGCCCATGTGATCCGCGTGCGGATGCGTCACGATGACTTTCGAAAGCTCGGAAACGCCGTATTTTTTCAAATATTCCTTCATTTGCGGACGGTGCTCCACATCGCCGCTGTCGATCAGCACCCATTTTCCGTCTTTGGAAAGAAGCGTCGCGTCCCCCTGCCCGATATCGAGCACATGAATCGCAAGCTCGGTGCCGCCCTTTCCGCCGCCCGCGCTTTCTGCGCCCTTCGCCTCATCGCCGCAGCCCGCCGCCAAAAGACCCGCGCTCAAAATGACAGCACCCGCCGCCAGCCATTTCAGAAACTTTTTCATCATTCTCTCCTTCCCGCAATCAATTCCCGCGCAAGCGGAAGTTTCCCGGCCAATTCACTTGCCGTATATCCGATCGGTCCGTCGATCGCCGCTAAATTTCCGGCCGCTCCGTGCCAATACACGCCCGCATACGCCGCCGGAAGAAGCGCCGCGCCCTGGCCGATGAGCGCCGCAATGATACCCGTCAGCGTGTCGCCCATGCCGCCCGTCGCCATGCCGGGATTTCCCGTCGTATTGAGCCACGCCGCGCCGGATGAATCCGCCGTCACCGTCGGGACGCCTTTCAGCACGACAATCGAATGGATTTCCTTCGCATAGGAAACGGCCGCTTCAATGCGCGTCCTCTCGACGTCCTTTGCGGAAATGCCCGTGAGACGCGAAAATTCGCCCACATGCGGCGTCAAAATATATCGGCCCGGCATATCCTTTAAGGAAACATGACGCTCGGCAATCGCAAAAAGCGCATCCGCATCGAGCACGATAGGTTTTGCGAGCCGTTTCAAAATCGTTTCCGTAAAATTCATCGTCTCCGGCCGTCGTCCCAATCCGGGCCCCAACACAATCGCGTCGTACGCCTCCGCGGCCGAAAGCACTTCATCCGCGGAAGTTTCCGAAAAGAAATTTTCATCGGAAACGCCGCGCACCATGATTTCCGGAATCCGACCCGCGAGCTGCCGCGCCGCAGCACCGGGCGTCAAAAGCGCGACTTTTCCCGCGCCCGCGCGAAGCGCCCCCTGCGCCGACAAAAGCGCCGCGCCCGACATATCCGCCGAACCCGCGATGATGCCGATGAAACCGTTTTCCCCTTTATGCGAGAGCCGCCCGCGCGTCGGAATCCCCCGCGCCGCGTCGCACTCCAAAACGACGGAAACCGGAAAATCCTCGCGCGCTTCCTCCGGCATACCGATATCCTCGACAACGATTTCGCCGCACATTTCTTCCGCCGGCGATAAAATATGACAACGCTTCGGCGTCCCCAACGCGACCGTGACATTGGCATGCACACACGCGCCCGGGATTTCTCCCGAATCCGCACTCATCCCGCTCGGCACATCCACGGACAACACGGATTTTTCCGCCGCATTGATCATTTCGATGAGCTCCGCTTTTTCACCCGCAACCCCGCTCGTAAGCCCCGTCCCGATTAAAGCGTCAATAATCGTATCCGCCTCCGAAAGCGCATTTTCCGCCTCCGCGGCCGTTACGATTTCGGAAACGGGAATGCCCGCCTTCTCCGCCGCCCGGCGAAACTTTTTCGCGGACTCGCCCATGTGATCGGCGTTTCCGAAAAGAAGCACGCAGACTTTTGCGCCCATTTTTTGCAAACGCTTCGCGCACACGAAACCGTCGCCGCCGTTATTGCCCGTGCCGCATACGACACAGACCTTCGAACCGCGCACATCCGTCCGCTCCGCCAAAATCCGCGCCACCGCCGTTCCCGCCGTCTTCATGAGCGTCGCCTCGGCAATCCCGTACTCGCCCATCACGCGGGCATCTAATGCGCGCGCCTCCGCCGCCGTCAAAATTTTCATAAATCCCTCCGCGCTTCGACCACCGCCGCCGCCATATTCCGCTCATGCGAAAGAGACACGGCCAAATCCGACACCTCCAAAAGCTCCGCACGCTTTTTCGCGGCGCCCTTCAAAACCAAATGCGGCGCCCCCGCTTCATCGTGCGTCACCGACACATCCGAAAATTTCATATCTCCGCGGAAACCGATGCCGAGAGCTTTGAGTGTCGCCTCACGCGCCGCCCAAAACGCCGCCAAAGACGACGCGCGCCCCCCGGCATACCGAATTTCCTCCTCCGTGAAAACCTTCGAAAGCTTCTCCGGATACCGTTTCAAAATCCGATCCCAGCGAGACACCTCGCACAAATCCATTCCGAGAAAAATCATCCGCCGCGCCCCGTTTCCCCTTTCCGAAATAAAAAGGAAAAAGCAAAATAAGAAACAAATTTCATCCTTTTTTCTATTATAAAGGAAATCGGAAACCCGCGCAAAAAATTTCCTTTCGAAAAAATACGTCCCGTTTCTTGCCATATTCAAAAAAGCATGATAAAATAGCTTGGTATGAACGACGAAATGACGGGAGGTGAAACCATTGCCGCAGATTAAAGCCAATATCAAATCCATGAAGAAAGATGCAGCGAGACACGCAGTCAACTCTGCCACCAAATCCAAAATCCACACCGCTGTGAAGAAGGCTGTCGCAGCCGCCAACTCCGAAGATAAGGACGAAGCGCTTCGCGCCGCACAGAGCGTGATCGACACCGCTGCTCAGAAAGGTGTTCTCCATAAGAATACCGCTGCCCGTAAGAAATCCCGTCTTCACGCGCGCGTAAACGCCGCAATCGCTGCCGAAAAAGCAGCCGAAGCCAAGGCAGCCGCCGAAGCCGCCAAAGAAGCCGCGAGAGAAGCTTACAAGGAACAGCTGGAAGAACAGGCTTGATTTTCTTCAAACCAAAAGAACTCCTATTAAAGGAGTTCTTTTTTTGTGCCTATATAAAAATGCCGCGCAGCGTACCTCTTTCCTATGCACTTTGCACTTTGCACTTTGCACTTTGCTCTTTGCACTTTGCACTTTGCACTTTGCACTTTGCACTATGCACTGTTTTTTACCAGAAGAAATACATAATCCCCGCCGCCGGCGCGAGCATGATCGAAAGCGTGATCCCGAGGCACCCTTTTTCCGGATTCTCATCCATCCAGCGCGCCGCGAGTACCTTCATCGCTTTGTACTCCGTCAGCATCGCGCGATAAATCCGCCAAAGTTCGCGGCAATCCGCCTCCGTCATCTTCGTCGTCATTCCGGAAAGAGCTTTCTCCTCCTCTTCCAGAAGTTTTTCCGCGGACTCCGTTTCCTCCTTGATGCGATCCTCTTCCTCCGCGCGCGCCATGATTTCCTTGAGCGAGAGCTCCTCCTCCGGCTCTGTTTCCACAGGCGCCGTTTCCTCCGGTTTCTCCTCCGGCAAATCCCCCGCCTCGGCCTCATCGACCGCGCGAAGCAGCGCCTCCTTCAGCTCCGCCATATACGTATCGTACTCATGAATCGCCGCGTTCCATACATTGCGCTCCAGCTTGTACCGATAATCGTACATCGAACCCGACGTCGCCTGCTGGAAAATATATCCCGTCCGATCCAGCTTCACGAAAATCACGCCCACGTCTTTTTTATCACGGAACGTCGCGCGCCCTTCCTTCGCCAGCACCGCAAATTTTTCCAAATGATCCAATAATTCCCCGACAGGCCCCGATCCTTTTATTTTTCCGAACATGAAATCCTCCGTCAAATTTTTTCGCTTTTGAGGAAACCGAATTTTTGCGGAAACTCCGTTTCCCGTTTCCGTTTCCTCTATTATAATTGATTTTAAGAAATAAAAAAAGAAAATTTCCCCACGCCGATTTTTCCGCATTTTCGGTATTTACAAAAAAGGAAACATCTGCTATAATTTCACATGTTATCGGGGCATAGCGCAGTTTGGTAGCGCACTTGGTTCGGGACCAAGGGGTCGCAGG